>JAGLTB010000001.1 GCA_023270155.1 Candidatus Heimdallarchaeota archaeon
GGTCGGATTCTATCTGATGGTGCTGACGGGTGATTGAGAGTAAAGTCTCCACAGTACGAGAGGAACAGGCGGCTGGGGCCTCTGGTGTACCGGTTGTCCTTCCGGGCATTGCCGGGTAGCTAAGCCCTCGACGATAAGAGCGGAATGCATCTACGCTCGAAGCGTCTCTCGAAACGAGTCACCCATTCTGCAGCGATATAAGGGGACTGGCGACAGTAACCTTTGTTGTAGACGAGGGCGCGGAAAGAAGATCCGTTTGATAGAGTGGGGGTGTACGCGTCGAGCTTCGGCGAGATGTTTAGCCCACCACCACTAACTGCTCAAGCGTAGTTAGGCCAAATAGAAATCGGTTCGTCAGATTCTTGGAGAGTTCTTGACAGCTAACTTTTTTTTTGGATTTTTTCCTTAATTTTGCTGTGCTTTTATACTGTGAAGCAGTTAAATTTTTGAGTGATTTTCCATTTTGTTCACTCTTTAAGAGGCAGTCTAAATGAGCAAAAAGAAAAGATATACAGGAAGTTATAACAAAATTAATACCTCTACTAAACCGATTGTTAGGGTATTAAAAAAAATTGCACCTTATTTCTTTACAGCTCTAGTTGGTTTTATTTCTTTTTTATTTATATTTCCTGAAGTAACAAGTTTTATTCCTGTAGGCTTTTTTGCTTCAATATCATCTTTCAGTGAATCGTTTGCCTTAAATCTAAAAGATACTTTGAGGTATTTATTTTATAACAAGTATTTTTTTATTATATTTCTGGTTCTGCTTCTATTATCTCTTATAATCAAATTCTTACCTTATTACCCCGTTTCAGATGATCAATTCTTTACACTCAAGAAATTATTACTGCCTTATTACCGAAAAATAGGTGTTCTTGTAGTTTCTTCATCGATAACAACTACTTCAAATTCCTTTCCATATAGTGCACAAGAAAGCAAAATTCATCAATCTTTTATCAATAGTCTGTTCTTAAAATCAAGAAAACAACACATAGCACTCTATAAAAATGGAGAAAATGTAATAATATTCTTTCCAGTTATAACAAAAGGTTGGAAAAATAGTAAAATGGAAAATCAGTTAAAAAAGGAAATCATTTTTGTTAGTAGTTCAATTGATACCCACTATCAATGTAAGGTTAGAAATTTAGCTAATGAACAAGTAGCTAAACTAATTCTCAATCTAGATAAAATGAAAATAAGAAATAAAATTAATCTTTCTTCCAAGAATATTGAGAACATCCATCTGATTGATCAGATGTACAATGTCCTTCAAAAAGAACAGATGGGTGATATTTGTTTAATCTTTAAAGCACATAATCAAAAGAGGAAAGAAGATAGTTTCTTCATAGATTTGATGCTTCTAACTGATGAGAAGACAATTGAAACTTTTGTTTCAGATGCTAGTGGTTTAGCTATAAAAAGTGCTACAATGAGAGTTAGAAAACAGGATTTTTCCAAATTTATTTTTTCAAACAAACGAAACCAAACTTCAATAGCTTTGGAAAAACTATCATCTTTTATGCATATTCCATATAATTACAAAGGTGGATTCTTATCTTTAAAAACAGCAGGGATTCAGGGAAATTCTGTTGATTTATTTAGCAGTAAGGAAAAGATTCTGATTGGTAAAGGTGTTGATATTGAGGATTTAACTCAAGACGTTACTATTAATATCAAAGACATATTACTAAACGTGGAAATATATGGAATGATAGGACGAGGAAAGACTAAATTGGTTTCATCAATTCTTGGACAACTGTTAGATAATAATATTAGTTCTATCGTTTTTGATATTAAAGGAGAATATGCTAGAACATTCGTTGATGATTCAAGAGTGGAAATTTTCACAATCGGTCGTCCAAGACCTTTATGCATTAATATCTTCGAAACTTTAGATGAAGATGATGTTCGAAATACTTTGTTGATTATAGAAGAAATGATGGTTTCTTCTAATCAAGATTTTTCACCTGCGATGAAGAATCTTTTCGAAAATGCATTGTTCTTGACCCATCGATCACAGAAACGTAATTTGAAAACATTCGTTGAAAATGTATTCAAGGCATCAAAGAATATACAATCTTATTCAAATGTTTCTTATATTCAACAGACCATAGATGCTGTATTAAATCGACTTAATTTCATTTTTAATCCAATTAATTTTGAAATACTTGGTACTTCGAGAACCACTCTTGATTTATCATTGCTTGATAGACAAAAGAGTATTATTTTAGATTTAAGTCAATTTCAAAAGAGAGCAGCTAGACCATCAGATATCTTTCTGATATGCAATTTAATATTGAAAATGCTCTACAGACACGCCTCAGCAAAAGAGATGACAAATAAACTAAGATATGCTGTAATTCTAGAAGAAGCGATTAATATTATTCCAAATTTCTATCGCTCTGAAAGCTCAGCATCACTTATTACTGCAGAAAATAACTTTTTACTTGGAAGAGCCCAAGGTATTGGTCATATCACAATCTCACAATTATGGGACAGTGTTAGCAACATTGTTCATGGAAATTCAGCAACGAAGATAGTTTTTCGCTCAAGTGAAAAAACTGAACAAATCGGAAAGGCTTTGAATCTAGAAGAAGATGAAACTTCTAAAATTCAAAGACTCCCAACACAACACTGTTTTCTTTTCTCTGAAGACGCAGAACTTGCTATTCAGGTTCGAACAATAGATTTAGTGAATGATCCAATAAGTTATTCAGAGTATCAAGCTAGGATGATAAAAGAACATGGTAGAACTATTTTTCCCCTATTGTACAATAATTTCATAGATATGAGAACTGCGCTATATCAGAAAAGTAACAAGCAAGCATTAGGAAAATCAGACAAGAATCCTAACTCCAAAAATGTCTCACCAATTCAAAATAAGCTGGAACATTTCATCCCAGAGGATAAAAAGGTTGAATCAAAACAGAAAGACAGAACTATTAATTCAGTAGACCAAGAAGTCTTTGATATTAACGCTTCTGTGGATTTGATACCTGAAAACTTAATATGTGAGAGACTTTGTCCTGAAAAAACAGACGATAGAGAGTGCTTGAAATATAAAATTGGGGCAAACATAGTAAAAACAACGATATCGAATCAAAGTTCTCATCAAGAGATTGGTTTCTTATTAAATAATGAAGATAAGCTTTTTTCTGAAGTCAAGGGAATTGCAGAGAAACGTAATATGGAGTTTAGTTCTTTTTTGGTTTTTTGTGTTGCAAGGAGCTTAGTAATGAACTTATCCTCTGAAGATCTAATAACTCCTGAGGAGGCATACAACTTTCTTAAGAAATTTGTCCCAAAGAATCAAGTTTCATTAAGTTGACAAGAATTCTATTTCATTTTATACTGGATTTAGTTAACTCTCTCAATTAATAAAATTTAAAAACAATCATTAGTTGGTTGAACCTAGTTCTGACCACGTTGACCGTTGGTTTGATCATCGGAAGTGGTAGAGGATGATATTATGTTTGAAAAAGAACTTATAGAAGCAATTGAAAAAATGAAAGAACAATCTCCATCTCGTAATTTCTTGGAATCTGTAGACCTTTCAATAAACTTTCGTGACATTAATCTACAAGATCCATCGAAACGATTTCAAATTGATGTTCAGTTACCAAATCTCGTTGAGAAAGAGGTAAACATTTGCATTTTAGCGGAAGGTGCACAACTTGTTGAAGCACAATCAGCTGGAGTTGCGAGAGTGATTGATAAAGACGAATTGGAAAATATAAGCAGAGAACCAAAACTAGCAAAAAAGCTAGCCCAACAATATGATTTTTTCATAGCAAGTGCTCCTTTGATGCCAATTATCGGAAGAAGCTTAGGAAAATTTTTAGGCCCAAGAGGAAAAATGCCTAGACCTGTTCCACCATCAGCTTCGCTAGGACCACTATTAGAAAACTATGGTTCTACAATACAAATACGACTACGACAATCTCCGGTTGTTCAAGCTAGAATTGCAACCATAAAAATGGAGAATGAAGCTATAAGGGACAACGCTGTTGCTGTTCTAAGAAATGTTGAAAGTAAGCTTGAAAAAGGAGAAAACAACATTCGATCAGTATATATCAAAACTACGATGGGTCCTGCAATAAAAGTCAAGTAGGTGTCAAAATGTCTTCTACAAGAATTTCGGAAAAGAAAAAAAGCACAGTTGAAAAACTGAAACAAGAACTTCAATCCTACCCTATCATTGGATTAGTAAAAATAGATAACATTAATGCTCGAATTGTACAACAAGTTCGGAAAGATCTAAGGAAGGAAGCTAGGATAATTATGGCTAAAAACAGTTTAATGAGAATAGCTGTGTCAGAGGTAAAGAAGAAAGTTAAAGGAATAGAAAAAATAAATGAATATATTGTAGGTTCATGCGCTTTCATATTGACTGAAACTAATCCTTACAGACTTGCTTCTTTTATGGATAAAAACAAAGTTCCCGCCCCTGCTAAAGTTGGTCAAATAGCTCCGAATGATGTTATAATTAGACCTATGAATACTGGGATACCTCCTGGACCTGTCATAGCAGAACTTCAATCTCTTGGTTTAAAAACCAGGATTGAAGGAGGACAAATTCGTATAGTGGAGGAAGCTGTTGTTACTAAAGAAGGAGAGCGTGTTAACAGAACCGTTGCTCTTCTTTTAAGAAGGTTAAACATAGAACCTTTTGAAGCTGGTCTAAAGTTCATAATAGCATTTGAAAACGGAGTTATAATTCCTGGAGATTCTCTTATAATAGATTACGATTTCTACGAACAAGGAATAAGGTGGGCACATACCTCGGCATTGAATCTTGCGATAAATGCAGGTATTGTTACAGAACAAAGCTTACCACTCATTCTTACAAACGTCCATCAAAGAGCGGTAAATCTTTCCGTTGCTGCTGGATTTTTAACAAAGAAATCTTTACCATTAATTTTATCAAAAGCTGCTAACAATGGTCTTTCGTTAGCTAGTCAAGTTGTTAATAAAAATCCCGAAGCTATATCAGAGAAAGTTCAAGGAAAAATAAAACAAACAGCTTCTTCAAAACCAGCCAAATCGGTTGTTAAAGAAGAGAGCAAGAAAGAACAGATAGAAGAAGAAGAGCCCGAGGAAGATTTAGGGTTAGGATCATTATTTGGATAGGTGAAAAAAAAATGGAATACGTATATGCTGCATTAGTACTACATGAACTTGGTTCAAGTATAACTCAAGCTAAGGTAAAAGGAATACTAGAAGCCGCTGGTGCAAAAGTAGATGAATCTCGTGTCAAAGCTTTAGTTGCAGCTTTGAAAGAAGTTGACATAAACGAAGCTTTGAAAACAGCTGTTATGGCAGCTGCTCCCGCAGCAGCACCCGCAGCAGCTCCAGGTGAGAAAGCTGCTCCAGCAGCAAAAGAAGAAGAGAAGGAAGAAGAACCAGAAGAGGACTCTGATTTAGGTTTAAGTGCTCTATTTGGATAATTTCTTCATCTTTTTACTATTTTTTTATTTTTTTATCTTTTTAATTTTTTATCATAACTTACATTATTATGATATCATTCATCACAAGGTATGGTGTTTTTTAAATAGACATTAAAAGCATCGACAAGATTATTACATTCTTCTAAAACAGGATAATCTTGAAAGGAGGGTATATTGGTTTCTTTTTTAGCATCTGAGCTAAGAGACGCAACCCTTGATCTTCTGATATTTCCCCTGCCATCAATTGATAAGATAAGTGTGTGATCATCAGCATGCATCAATACGAAGTTAAACAACTGACTTTCTTTTAATTCCTCAATCTGTTTTTTTTCAATTTTGCATTCCACCATTCTTCCACATTTCTCACAGCTGAATGCTCTCACGATATACTTACCTTTGTTTTCCATTCCAATTCCACTGATTTATTTTATATGCCTGAATATTTTGAAATTAGTTCATCGGCTAAATTGCTCTCTTTGTTGATTATCTGATCTACTATATACTCAAATGGCTCTGATACGTTTACAGAATAAAGACCACTAACTAGAAAGTGCTTTTTAATGTTATAATTTTTCATAAAATCATGAACATCCTCAATCGATACTTCAGCATTTTCTATATCTAGTTTGTTTCCAACCAATATCTCGGGTATTGTTTGATAAAAGTGATTCGCAAGATAATTTCTTGTTAGATCAACAAACTCATTTAAATAAACAAGAGTTTCAATATCAGTAACATCATAAACATAAATTACTCCTTTTACTCCTCGAAGAAAGACATCTATCATGAATCTAAATTGCTTTTGGCCTGCAAAATCCCAAATTTGAAGCGTAACTGTTTTACTACAATGAACCATTCTCTTTACTGTTATGTCTACGCCTTTTGTCATAGAAATTTGATTAAGATCGGAAATCTCACCTGAATAACCTTTTGAAATTGTTGTTTTTCCTACAGAACCTAGCCCTAAAACTGCTATTTTGAGAATGTTTCCCTGTTTTGTGTTATGTGAGTATAATGCGCTCATTATAAATCATATCCTAAAAAAGATTTAAAACACCACATTTTTTGTATTAACTGTGGGTTCTCCTGCAACAAAACCATGTATAGAAACAGCTGAATAAATCGGTTTTTGGTTAATAAGAGAAAATTCTCCTCCTGAATAAAGCGTGATAAATGGAACATCTTCTCCTAATGCTTGTTCAATCAGCTTATTCTCTTTATCAATTTTGTCTCCTGCTATTAGTAGTCTATTACTACAATTTATGAAAATTCCAAACCTTAGATCAGTCAGACCTTGTATAAGGTTGTTGGCGCATTCAAAAGCAGATTTTTGAATTCCAGTTCCCGATTGTGTAAAGAAATCAGCTTTAATATTATCATTGCATAACGATTTCTCCGGAACTGTAGCTATTACTCCATCCAGTATTGGGTGGCAGACGGATACAAAAGGAACATAATCTTCATATTCATTTTCTAAAGCGGATAAATATAACAAAGAAGCATATGATAACTTGCCAAATGCTTCATCATACAAATCTCTAGATATATCAATTAACTCCAAAAAAGCTTCATTCGCTGGTTTTTTGTTTATTTTCTGAACATATCCACTGCTTTTTAGAAATTCAGTGAGGAAGAAATTTCTGCTATGCTGTGATTTATCAAATGTCCAATTATTGTTGAAACTTAGCTTGTCGGATGAAAATATTGTTCCAACTAAGGCATTTTGGAATACATTTTCACCACTAAATTGATAACATTTTTCCATATCCAAATCTATTGTGGCTCCGCCTAATGCGTTCTTTACTCCGTCTTCTACTAGAGTTTTTAATATTGTATCAGCGAATAATGTAGAGCCGTAGCCATTCTTACCCATATTTTTATTGATTATCCTCCCAATTAAATTAAACATTTTTTTGAATTTTTTCGCGAAAAAGGTATCTAGAACCTTCAATTGCTCGAATGCATCAGTTTGATAAAATGGACCTGGTGTTAAGAAAAATCCTAACTTTGATAATTTATCTGTAGCTTTATACGCATTTTTTATTTCTTGTGCACCTTTTTTGGGATTGATACGTACATTTGTATAATCAAAGGGAGGTTGAATTTGAACTTCATCACCTTTAAATCCCATAACTGAACAGCCTTGTGTAGTTGGCAATTCATTAGATGTAGCTACTCCTGGGAAGATACCCCCGATTACATTTTTTGTTCCACTTTCCTCACAAATCTTTGCGAGTGCATATTCGTAATCTTCCTTGCTTTGGTAATTAGGTGTAAATGCAACTAAAAGAAAATCAGGTGTACCGTTTATGTTATCGATTACGTCTTTAATTATTGTTTTTGTTGCTTGATTAATTGATCTATGGCTAGTTGTTCCTGCTGTTATTTGCATATAAACCCCTCACAAGTAGTTAGCTATGATTTGAGATTTTCTTTTTGCTTCAATTGACAACAAACTAAGATTCACATTCTGATTTGCTAATGCTGTAAGAATTGTTATACTATTAACAACAAAAAACAGAACGCAAAATTCATTTAGTTCATATGTTACTTTGTTTAGATTATTTGATCTCATTTCAAGTGAAACTTTTTCTACGTTAGCTTTACACCATTGGACTGTTCTCAACAATTCTTGCGAATATTTCTTATTGAAACATGATTCTACAACATTTCCATCAATTCTGAACAACATTGAAGCTTCAACATCTTCCAAAAATATGAGATCCTCCAATTCAGAAGAAATTCCTTGAATGTAACTCATTTCTTAACCTCTTGCAATATTTGAGGATCAGTTAAAACGTTTACAAGTTCAATATTCTCTTTTCCTTCTCTTTTTTCTCTTTCACCAAGTAGATTATTTGCAATTTGAGCGATAATTTGTTTCTTTGGATCTTTGTCCTTAGACATTTCCTTAATTTTCTTCTTTAATTCCAAGTATCTTACATCATTAGTTTTGGAATCGATGATTATCTCTGCAACTGAACTAGTATCTATAGATATACCTTGACCGAAAGCAAATTCCAGAGGATAAATTCCTTCATGATGAGCAGTTCTTCTTGATTTAACTATTTTACATGTTCTGTTGTATTTACCACCCAATCCTAAATTCTGGATATGAATCACGCTGTCTGATAAGTAGATAGGAACCCTTGTTTCGACAGCACCAATATCCGTTTGTCCAAATGCATTGGGTTCTTCAATTGTCTGCAATACTGTTCCTAGTGAGCTTAAGTGGTGATATATTTTGGTTAATACTTTTCTTTGATCTTTCTCTGATGGAAATTCCCAAAGAATAGGTGTTAAAGGATCAAGTATGATTCTAGTATGTTTTACGTTTTTATATTTGAGCTTCTGTGCTAAAGCAGGTAGTATATTAGTCATAAATTCCACAATTTTTTCACTTTCAACAAGATGAATCAAATCGTTGTAATTTTTTGCAATCTCTTTTATTTTTATGCCTAGTGATTCTGCTTCTGACATAAGCTTCGAAGGTGATTCTTCGAAAGAAAGATACAATATATGATCTCCTTCGAGCAATCCTTGATATACATAAGCTAAAGCAAATGTAGTTTTTCCGGTCCCACTGCTTCCTACTATTGAATTAATCGAATTCTTAATCAATCCTCCTTGTAAGAGCACATCAAGACCTTCAATGCCAGACGATATTCTCTCTGCACGTGTCATTTAAATCTATATTGATACCCAAATAAGCTAAATAAACTCCACAATTTCTTTTGCTGAATTCTTTGAAAATAAAAGCTGAGAGCAATATTTTATAAGTAAAACGTCATACAAACAATCGAGTAACATGAGTTCCCTCTTAAAGAAAATAAAAGAGCTTTTCATATCAAAAGAAAAAATCTTCACTAATATGTTAATCGAAGAATTGGAAAACAAGGATTTCATTAATATAAGAAAACTGTCTTCTAAACTATCTATTCAACAACGATATAAAATCACAAACAAACTAATATCTAATGGTAGTATTAGTGGAATTCTTTTGCCTGAAACAACGTTTTTTTTCTCAATACAAAACGAAGAATTAACAGCAATCAAAGATCAGCTTAAAAGAAAAGGAAGCATAGATTCATCTACTTTAAAAGAGAAGTGGGGGGTTAAAAACAAGTATCTAGAACCACTATTAATGCATTTTGAGAAGGGTATTCTAACACCCAAAACCTATTACACCATCAGATATCTTCATGAACATATTATATCTACATTGAATAAAGAAGATGAGTATGAAATTAAGCTGTTCAATGAAAAATTAAGTGTTGAACTAGATGATTTAATCAAGATTGTTCTAGGTTTAATAAAAGAAGGGTTGCTCCTTGGTGTTCTGCAGAATAACGAACTATTTCTAAGTGCAACAAAATTTGAGGATTTAATTACTGAATATGTTGAAGATAAATACGACCTGGCTGATGAAGTTGAATTCAATGAAATCTCTATCGATTTAAAAGTTTCACAAGATTCTATAGAGAAGTATTTGGTTAATATTGTGGAAAAAACACCAGGAATATATGCTGTATATCCCTTGGAAAAGAAGATAAAATTCAAAAAATAAGGCTAAATATGCAAAGGTGAGAAGTTGCATATATGACAGACTAGAAATTTAATATACTCTAATCTGTCATAGTGCGAAATCTTTAAAATGGTTTGTTTTATTCGAACGATAGATTAAAATGGTTAGGAAGTTACCTTGGGTTTTTCCTGGTATTAGGAGACCTAATTTTAGTTTACATCAAATCTCTATTAGAATTCCTACAAGAATTCCTCGAAGTGTTCTCTATATAGTAATTTATGGTATAATCTTCTACATTTTTAGTGGAGGAGCTTATGATATTGTAAATCAAGAAAATCTTGTCAGTATTGGACAAAGAGGAAACGCTCCACTCTTCCTTGCACCTAGTCTACACGCACAATATCTAATCGAAGGGATTGTAGCAGGCTTTGTATTCGCTTTTGCAGCATTGAGCCTATATCTTTTTGATCATGCAACAAGGTATGCGTTTGATGTTAGTACAGCTCAAAAGGTTGAATTAATTGCAACTGTCTTAATTGTCATATGGTATGTAGCAATACTTCTCTTATATAATGCAAAACTGCCTGCGAGGGCTTAGTAACTACAAGCTACCTCTTATTTCTTCAATTCCACTGGAAGAGAGAGAATAGTATAGTTCCTCTTCTTTATATTTAGCTTTCCAGAGTTTTTTATTTATATATTGAAAAACGATGGTTCTGTCAGAATAATTGCTTATTACTGCATTGGCAATAGGCTTAATCTTTTGTTGATCATCATCTCTGAAAATACTCACTTGATTTGTTATAACTATAGGTAAATCTTGTTTCTTGCTTAACATTTTTAAATATGCCATTTGCAGAGCTAAAATTCTTTGTGTATATCTTTCACCTCTAGTTTTATTGCTGAATCTGAAATGATCTGTTATACCATTAATTGCTATAAAACTATATGTTTTACTTTTCAGAAACTTATGTAGCTTCATCAGAATCTTGATTTGTTGCTTTTTATCCACAATTTGTATCACATAGATATCTTGAAGATTTATTTTTGTATTAAGAATTATTTCTTGTAATCGTTGAGCACTGAAACTCATTTCACAGTCAAAGATTATTGCTTTATGTTCCTTTTTTATTCCCTTACAAAGTTGATAAAGTAGTGTGGTTGTTCCTGAATTGGGTGATCCTGCGACATGCGTTATGCCAGGGGGTATTTTTGACTTATTGATAATTTGTGAAAGCATTCAAACACCAGAACGTTACAAGATCTTGTTATATCGAGAGATTCTTTGTATATATATTTTAAGTATAAAAATTAAAATTTAAGTAAGTAAAACTCAGAAATCAAATCAAATTTCATTAAATTTTGTTTATTTAAACACTTAAACTAGAATAAAATATAAAATGATAGAAAGCAAGATCATGATCATCCCTTTTACCATTGGAGCAAATTTATCTCTCTGTCTAACTTGTGTTGATAAGTCTACTATCTGTTTGGAAACTATCATTAATCCTATCCACATTGCAGCTTTTGCAATATAGATTAATATATACTGCATTATAACAATAAGCCGTTGAAGGAAATCGTTTCCAATATCAATTACCATGAGACATTCGTACTTGTATTGTCAGATAATATTAAATACTCAACGAAAATTAGTAGTAGCCCAATAGAAGGGCTTTTTGGTATTACTTTGTGCTATAGTTCTCATTCTTCTATTCTATATGTTTTTGGCATTTCTCTTTTATGTTGACTGTTTTTTATTAAATCCTTGATTCTCTTAATTTGACCTACATTTAAATTCAAATCTTTAGCAAGGATCTCCTCATCTTGCTTAAGCTCGTATCCTCGTAGAAAATGATCCAGTTTTTCATATGATACTCCGATTTCTTTTTCATCGGTTTGATTTGCCCAGAGTCCTGCAGTAGGAGCTTTAGTTATTATACGTTGATTAATTTCGAGACATTTTGCAATTTCAAATACACGAGTTTTATAAATATCCCCCAATGGAAAGAAATCAGCAGCTAGGTCCCCATACTTAGTACCATATCCTATAGATATTTCTGATTTGTTTGATGTTCCTATAACTAGTTTGTTTTCTAGGTTTGCAAAAGAATAAAGAATTGCACCCCTTATTCTAGCTTTTAAATTCCCCTTAGCTAAATGATTGTTTTCTATTTCAGGAATTGCATTTGTTATTTCTTTAAGCATAGATGTTATGTTTATGATTTCCAATTTTGTATTTAATTCCTTTGCGATAAGTTTAGCATCTTCAGTATGTACAAGTTCTAATTCATCTTCAGGAAGATGAAATAATGAAACCTTTGCATTCCCAATTGCACGTATAGATAAGTATGCTATTACTGCGGAATCAATACCACCACTAAGACCACATACTATGCCATTAGTTCTTGATTTTTCAACCTCCCTTCTAATAAAATTTGCAAGTTGTTCTATGATTTCTTCTTGGGAATCTTTCTGGATTTTCATAATTTACAACCTTTTATCTCTAAGAACAAATCCCTTTGGTTTTTTAAAAGTTTAACATATGCACCCTAAAACAGTTTGGAGCCCCGAAGGGGGATTGAACCCCTGACCTCTGCCTTACCAAGGAAGCGCTCTACCAACTGAGCTATCGAGGCTATTGAAATAACCAAATTAAAAAACTTTTAAGATTTGTGTTTTGTGTAGAAAGAATCTCAACAGTGAAAATCCACTAAGGGCGAAAAATCTAAATATACTTTCTTTAACATCCTAACAAATCGCTTAAAACGGGATAATATGAGGAAACGTTCAATCATTCTAGTAATCTTATGCTTTATGCCAATGTTATATACACCCATCTATCAAAACGCCAGTGGGGATACAAATTTAAAATATGTGGTGCTATATGATGAATCTCATGGACAATATTACAATAGAACCTTAATGAATGGGGCTCTAGATTCTCTTAATTCTCTTTTACCACAAAACATTACTCCTAATATTGAGATTGAATTATTATTTAACGAAGAATCCGAGTTTAACTCAACTAACCTACAAGGCGTTGATTTACTAATACTAACAAATCCAGGAATTAAGGAAGAAAATCAACTAACAACTTCGGAAATAGACTCTATTCTGGATTTTGTAGAGCTTGGGGGGTCCTTATTTCTTCTATGTAATCCTTTGACTCAAAATGTTAACACTACAGGTCACGTAGAATCAATCAATACTTTGCTTTCTAGTAGAGAGAACAAAATAAGTTCAGCTCGAATAAGATCTGCTGTAAACACATCTTTCTCTGATGTGATAATTGATGATTTTCTAAGTACATATGACAATGACAGTTATGTTTCTCTCAATTATCCAGAAGAAACTGAAGAGTTTATTATGGACGAAGCAACAATCAATGAGACACTTTTTAACCAAGAAACGGAAATAGAAGATTTGCTAATCTACTCCTCTTCAATAAGCTTAGGAGGCGAAGAACTAGAATCTAGAAGAATAGGAATAGCAACAACTCCTGTGACCTCATATGCAGTAGATGAAACTTATCATATTTTTAGAGATCCAGTGAATAATTTTCTAACATGGCTCCTAGCTAAGGAATTAGGTGATTCCCGAGCAGTTTTGTCAGGTTCAACAATAATGTTTAGTAATCAGGAGATAATAGAAGATAATACCTGGATTGATCAATTTGATAATCTAGAACTATGGAAAAACATCATCCTATGGTTGTTAAATTATACACCTCATCCTGAAGTTTCTCCTCCTGCTATCTGGGCTTTTAGTTATTATGCTTTAGTTATTGCTGCTTCTTCAATTGTAGTTTTTGGGTATGCATTCATTCTTTATAAGTATAAAAATGCAAGAAAAACATCAATTACGATAAAACAGTAAAAAGTGGTGTATAAATATTTAATTTCAATAGTTCTATTAATGACTCTTAGTGATAACTATAATCTCAATAGTAACGTTCTATGTTTAATTAATGAATTACTGTGTGGTGTAATAGAAGCTAGTGATTTTCGACTTAAAATCAATCAATTTTCAACCACTAAAGTCAGAAATTTGTTTCGTGATAGTTTACCACAATTTTCATCTAAGCTTAGAGATAAATTTGTTAATATTTTTTTAAGATATTTTTTCAATAATAGACAAATTGAATACAATGATTTATGGAAATTTGTGGGATATAGAGATTTTTGGTACCAAGTTAAAAAATTTCACGATTTTATTTATTCAAGAGATATGAACTTTAACAATGTAGTTCAATATTTTGAAAGAAATCTACTTAGAGGAAATACTAAACCTCGTTTTGGTTATTTGGAAAAGAAAGTTATTGAATGGATAGATAAAGATCCGTCTATTTTAAACAAGGAAATAGCAAACAAACTCGATATTTCACAGAAAAAAGTAAGCGTAATCATAAAAAATCTAAAAACCAAAGGTGTTTTTCTTGGGAGTTTAGTCGATTATAAAAGAGTTGATTCTTACGAGTTCTTCTCTTTTAGCAATATATCTAACAATAAAAAGGATACTCTTTTCTTTGATGAATATACTCTTTTTCCAAATTTTAAACTCATACAAGGTGTTATGGTTAAAAAAATCAAACATAATTCACTTTTCTATGTTCTGGACAAGAAGACATCTTGTAATGTAAAGGTATTAAATCATGCTATTTCAATACAAGATTGGCAGGAACATGTAAAAATCGACAAAACAAAAATAAGTCCAAGTATTTGTAATAATAACAACGTTAAACTTGAGGCAAGCATGAATAAGGATTACATTCTTCACCTTATGAGGAACTGCGAAATTGATTTCAAAAAGCCTGATATTACTGAAATATCACAAAGATACAATATTTCAACACGAACCTTGTTCCGTGCTAAAACTAAGCTTAAAGATCAAGAAATTATCAATCCACGTTTGGTGATTGAATGTGATGAGTTAATGACTCTTTTAGCCATATCTGATAAAGAATTATTGGAATTATACAATAAAGTACCTTATATCAAAACATATCAGATTCAAGCTATTGGTGATGGTACTCGTTGGATATCTTTTCTATCTATTTTTGTTCAAGATTTCAAATTTCTATATCCACTGATTAATAAAAAAGCAGAAATATTTCAAATTATAACCAAAAAACGGAAAGAATTAATAAAAACCAATAGTTTCTCTACAATTCAATCAGAACACAAGATTTATACAAATTAAATAGAGTTGTTTACTGTATGTCAAACCAGCGATCCTTAAAAGAGATTATAGAAACCATATCAATTGAAGCTGGAATAGGAAAAGAAGAAATCCATCAATTGATAAATAAAAAGATGGATGAACTAGGTGAATTTGTTACGGAACTGGGTGCAGCACACATCGTTGCACGAGAAATGGGTGTTGATTTATCCTCTGAACCCCCAGTAAAAGAACAGTCTGTGATTAAAATTGATCAGCTTGTACCCGATCTTAACAATGTGAGTCTTTTGGGAAGAATATTAAGATTATATGATAATCATTCCTTTAAAAGAAAAGATGGAACAGACGGTGTATTACAATCAATAATTATAGAAGATAAGACTGGTTCTATCCGAATAGTTTTCTGGGATGAAAAAGCTGGAGAGCTACAAAATAGCAATTGTAAAACAGGGGATCCAATTCGAATCTTCAATGGATATACTCGTCTTGGAAGGGATGGCTCTACAGAAGTACATCTAGGGACTAGAAGTCAATTACAAATTCGACCCTCTGGAATTAAGGATGATGAATTACCTGACTCTAAGCCAACCCACACTAAAATTCAAGATATAAAAGGAAATGAAATAGATGTTTCAATTAGAGGGAAAATAACACAGATAGATGATAAACTGGAATTTGAACGTTCAGATGGAACAAAAGGACAAAAGCAAGGTCTTGTTATAGGGGATGAAACTGGGGAAATTTACATAAATTTCTGGAATGAAAAAGCAGAAAAACTAGATGCTTTTACACTAGGGGATATAGTTGAAATTGTGGGTCTTGCTACTAAAATTGGATTAAGAGGTTTTGTTGAGCTCCATTCAAACAGATATAGTAGTGTTTCGAAGATAACTGGAATAAAGGATATAGTTGTCAAGAAAGGTTTTATCGGTTCTATGAAGGGAGTAGAAGATCAGCTATTAAAAATCAATCAGATAAGTGAGCTTAACAAACTAGTATCTATAAGAGGTTTAATTGCTGATGTTAGTTCATTGCATGAGTTTTCTAGAGAAAATGGATCTAAAGGAAAAGTAAAAAATTTAACAATAACTGATAGTTCAGGTATCATTAGAATTGTTCTATGGGATGATAAAACACAATTAGTAAAGGAAGAGGACATTGACAAACTTTTCACTATATTCAATGGTTTTACTAGAAAAGGTAGATTTGAGGAAATTGAAATCCATTGCGGAAAACAAACCCAGATTGATATTGAAGAAGGTGAGCTTGATCAGCTAAAACAATATGTTGCTGAATTTTCAAACATAAATAACTTATCTGAAGAAGAAACGGAAGTAAACATCAAGGGCATTATTACTGAAATGGGCACCATTCAGGAGATAGAAACTAAAGAGAAAGAAATGGTGAGAATGTTAAACTTCAAAATTGAGGATAATACTGCTGATATTCGTATTACTTGTTGGCGAGAGAATGTTGCTAAACTCCACGATTTATCAGTTGGAGATACGATAGAAATCTTGCATGCTAGAATTAAAGCGGATACTGGATATGGAATAGGGCTACTCATTGCACGAAATACTATTATCAAGAAAGCGTTAGATAATTATTCAAATCCGCAAGGTTTTGTATCAAGTCTAAATGTATCAGATGCTAGTACCTACCAGCAGTCGATCCAAGATATAGAAGATATCAATGAGGGTGATGATGTAACAATACAAGCAACAGTAGTGAAACTAGTGGAAAAACCATTTGTATATGAATTGTGTCCTGTGTGCAAGAAAAAGGTTAAAGATGAAAATAATCAATATCTTTGTGCAGAACACGGTACTGTAGAAGAACCCATAAATCGTATTCTATTCACGTTTGTTGTTAATGATGGCACTGGAAACATCAATGTCTTTTGTGCTGGTAAATTAGCGGAGATAATTCTTGGTTTGTCTGCAGATTCTGTCTCAAGAATGGTGGAGGAACAGGAATCGAGTAAAGCCCCATATACACATCTTAAAAACAAAGGTTTCGTTAACTCTGAACTCCTAATTAGTGGTAAGGTAAACAAAAATCCTTTTCTTAACAGTCTAGAAATTGTTGCTAAATCTATTGAAAAAGTAAGATATAAGGATGCAACTAAAGGACTTGTTAAGCATATTTATGTTGATTAAAGGACCTGATTTTACGAATTATAAATCTAAGAAAACAGTGTATTTGATTCTTAAAAATCACTTATAATCTACCAATGATTACATTTGTGAAATCACATTTTGGTCGAAAAGCTTATTAATGGAGATAAAGCTGCTTCACCCGATTACAATGGATTTCAATGTCATATCTACCTTAACGATAATTGCTTTAGTAATCGCTGTGGTTTTTGGTTTATTCTATCACGCATTTAGTGTTGGTAAAGAAGAAAAGGAAGCATAATAACTATATCTCCAAAATCATTCCTTTCTTCCTATTATAGATTTTAATGACTGTTGTTATTGCACCTGCAAGAACACCTGAACTTGAAACCAGGGGTATTATCAAATTAGTCAAATTGTTTACTCCAGATATCTTTGTTCCTACTAAATCTAAAATTAAATAGCTTCCTTCTGTTATATTTATATTCGAATAGTAAACATAAATGTCATTGATTTGAAGATCATAATTTTCGGAGACTTCTTGGGATGTACTTGAAAATAGTTCCCATCTATATTTAGATGAAGTAAAACTATCATTTATATAATAAATTAAGGAAATATCGGAAAAGCTCTTTGTTTGAGAACCAATTATGAAATGACAGGTTATTTGATCTTTTTCTTCATCTAGTGATACTTGTGCTTCTGGTCCAAGAGTTGTAATAATCAACTTGTGATTATTATCATCTTCACCCACTTGAACTCCCCAATAGATGATACTAGATTCAATGTGCACAGGAACACGTGAAGAATCTGTTAGAACATAGGCATCCAGTATTGGTAACATCTCTTCATTGGTAGAAGCATACCATTTATCATGAGAATTCATATAAAGAACATTATAAACAATTGTGATATTTGGAGAAATAAATACATCATCACTATTTCTAGAAATTTCCACTAACAAGTGTTCAAACACTATTTCAAATGTCTCCGAGGCTACAACTGTATAGAGCTTTATTATTGAAAAAGTTATACTAATAACTTGAGATGTAGCAGGTAAATTAACTTCACAAGTATATCTTCCATCCATATTCAGAATCCCCGTTAAGGATAGATTTGCATTGTTCTCAATCCTTACTGGAGCAAAGCCTACTGGATAAGAATCTGATAAGACATTAAATGAGAGTAAATAATGGGATGACGTTGCTAGTTTTTCATATAGTAATTCAATTTCTATTTCACTTTCATACACATGAACATCCACTGTGTAGATTACAGAAGAGTGGGTTGTTGAGCTAACCCAAACTTCCAGCAAGTAATCTCCACAAGATAAATAATATGAAGAAACCAGAAGTTGAAATTGATTTCCGTCTTTTATTACGTTTATACTTTCATTATTCAAGTATGCAATGATGCTCCCATCCTCAATCTCAATGCCCGAAATCAAACTTTCATAACTAGCATTAATTATTATGATTGCATAGTGTGGAATCACAATCTGATTTGTAATTTGTAATTGAGCTGGAAATCTTTCCAAAAGAAACGTTGCATTTGTACTACCAATTCCATTGTGATCTGTTATTATGAAAAAAACGTCTAAACTGCCATTAGTTATCCAGGGAGGAAAAGTGAAAATCAAAGATTCATTCTCAAAAACAACAGATGTCCCTCCATCTTCATCAGAAAACCACAGAATATTAATTACGTTACTCGTATATTCATAGTTGAAACTAAAAGTTGCATCTATAGTCTCAAAAATTGTTGTCGAAGAAAAATCTGCACTTTCAATTAAATTAGGTATTATAAATTCACAATAGAGAAGTTCACTTTGAATTGTATTATTCAAAGACAAAAGGTTATACTCCCCATCTAAACTTTCATTAGCTAGAATATCAAAATCCTCAATTTCACCTATAAGAGACCAAAAAGCTGGATAAGTTATATTTATGATACTAGCAAACATACTCAAATTAGTTTTCGTAATTGCATAAGTTGTAATCTCGTTTATAGAAGCATGATTTTCCGTTATAATTTCAACCATACCTGAAATTAAAACACTATAATTAGCATTAATGATAAAACTCGAATTATGATTCCATTGGATTGTATATTCAAAAGAAGATACATCATCTCCTATCTCAACATATAGATTAAAAACTCCTGAATTTGGACTTGTTGAGATTATAGCAATTCCATTCGTTTTCAATTCTATATAATCTGCTGATACCGAGGTTCGTATTTCAAAATTATCAATCAGCAGAGAACATTCCGAAAATTCAGGCGATATTACATATATTCCTATAGATTTTATTGTGGTGGGGATGTAAGGATCATTTTCATTAAATAATTCAGATAACTCTAGAGAATAATTATTCCATTCATTGTTCCAACTGCTATTTTTCAACAGTCTATATACAATAAATGGAGAGGTTGTGTTTTCTCCAATTAAGGGGGGATCAATATTAGTGTAATGCCAATGAATTACCATTATTCTACAAGTATCAAAAACTAGGTCAAAAATAAGAGATGAATTTACTACGTTCTGAATGCTTGAATTTGCTTCTAGCAAGTAATTATAACTGATTCTTGTATTAGTATCATATAAATCAATATCTTGTTGATATAAGGCATAACTCATTGGAACAGTATTGCTAGAGAAAAATTTCCAAACATATGATCCTTCAAAACTTCTGTTTTCCTCCACTCTTTCTAAACTTAATCCTGCATTTATAGCATCTACGGAATAAAAGTCAACTTCATTTTCAGCATCCGAATTTTGAATATATTGTGATTCAATTTCAGAAACATTTCCTTCAAAATTATACTGCCCTTGACTAGGTAATGCGATAGTTAAATTTCCTTTCTTAATTTCTTCACTCACTTCATTTTTGGAATATATGCTGGAAACATTAACGTTGGGTTGAAATTCATCTAGAACATCTTCGAAAGTTTTGTTATAATCCGCTTTTGATTGTTCTAGGTTTATTTGATTATAACTTTCTTCTTCTCCCTCTAGTTCTAAATTATACTGGTTTTCTTCGGCGATTTTTGCTACATTCATGAAATTTTCTTTGATATTTGAATCGGATTCTCCCATATTGTTTACTAAATTACCACTCAGTTCGCTATTTAACAGATTTTTGCCATCCATAAATGGAGTAAGCAATAACACAACCAAATACAATATAATAGTAAATGCTAGAAATTGTTTTTTCTTCATTTATCTCCTTTTTCTATCTATATTAAGTATTAAAAACAGCACAATTTTCAGCTATTTTTTTCATTTTTTGTTTTTAATTTACGGTCCATAGTTTGGGAAGCTCAAATATTTAATCGCTAATTTGGAGAAGTTTAAGCTTATTCTGTATCTGAAGAAAAGATTTTGTTAAATACTTTCAGTCAACAGTCTCTTCTTTCTTTTTATGATGTATATAGTAGACAATAACCACAATAAACCATATTAAAAAATAGTCAAAGCTTTGTTTGAGTCTTAAAAATTTTCAATAATTTCGGAAAGGATGTTTTTCTGAGTAGAATGGAAGGTTACTTGTGTGATGAATGTGGATGTAGGGTTATCGAAGAAAATGGCATAAATGTGTGTCAGAAATGTGGTTTAGTTCATGATGCTGTTCTCGAATCATCATCTTTTCAACTAGGATCAATTTCTAAAGATCAATCACGTAAAAGCCAACAATATACTTCAATAAACAATAGGTTGGCAATTGTTAGTTCTCTAGGTTCTTCAATTGGAACTGTTGAAGAGTACATGTTTAGAGACTCAAATGGTGCATTATTGAATGAACATTCACAATTAAAATTTAGAAAATTTAAGAATTTTTACCATATTCCAGGTGCAATAAAAGGAAAAGAAACTGATTATCGAACGATAAAAATCTTAAATGAGGTTTTTTCAAGACTTCAAGTTCCTGAAAAAATCCGAGAACGTACACTTTTTCTTTACTACAAATACAAGAAAGAGCACAAAAAGAAAATAACGAATCATGTTTTATTATCTGCTATGGCTCTTCTTCTAAGCGTTCGTGAATCTGGATATAATTGCCCTCTCTCTCTTAAAGAAATCGTTGAAACATATAGAAATCTAGGTCATAGAGTTCTAGGGAAGAATCTCCTGGGATTAATGCAAGATCTCAATATCAAGTCTACAACAACTGGTATCAGACGAAGTGAAGAATACATTTTTCGCGTTTGTTCGCTTATATGTCGAACCCCCGTTATAAATGAGAGGATTGTGAAAAAATATTCAGTAGATGTTTATGTATATGAGAAGATTCTTCAATTGCTTTGTCTTAGAATTTTGGAAAGAATCTCTTATGCAGACAGGGGAGGAAGGCGACCTTATCCTTTTTCAGCAGCTTCTGCATATGTTGCTGACAAATTGTTGTCGAAAAAAATACAAAGTTCTTCTGCTTTAACACAAAAATTAGTAGCACAGTCAACTAGTGTTGCAGAGTTTACTATTCGTGATCATGCTGAATTTATGATGTCTTATGATTTTGATGATATAGTATCTGAAATCAGTAAAAGGTTATCCTCGAGCTTTACTTAAGAAGTAAATTTATTCTTTCCAAACATATCAGATAGAGAATCTATCCTAACTAAGGACAAAGAAATTGGAGTAGAAAATCCTTACTGCAAAAACTATCAGAAAATGCAGCACTAGAGTTATTAACAACCTAATTTTAAGATTTTTTTCATTACCTATTTTTAGTAAAAAGTAATTATTTAATAAATTAATTAAAAGAAAGGAAACTGAAAGAAAGGACCAAAATGAAGGTGTGTTCAAGAACTCATTTGTTTGAATTAATCTATATATGTTTGCAAAAATGGGGGAGAATCCTCCAATCATAGCTATGGTTACTGAAGTCACATAGCGTATAATTTTGATTCTTCTTTGATGAATCTTTAATACGTTCTCTTTTTCTTGAATAGCTTCTTCTCTACTCTTGATTAGTCTAGCTGTTATTTTTATCTTTTTTAGAATGTCAGATGAGTCTGAATAATTAATTGATGAAAAAAGACTAACCATAGAGGGATAATTAAAATCGATTGTTGATAAAACTCCAATTAACTCATCTCCTAATTGTAATCTTAGAAGCAACTCATCTGGTAGAAAATTAATATTGAAAAACGCTCTTTCCAGATTTTCACCATTTTCTAACTGTGTTGCTATTTCTTGTAAGAAAGTATAATCAGAGCATTCAACTTTAGTCATTTTTCCTCACTTAAACTTTTATTTTGAATAAATCTCAGGGCAAATGTACCAAACAATGAATAAAGAAGAGGAAATACAAAAACAATTAGGGAATCTGATGGAAGAATAAGAGCTAGAACAAGACTAAGTACTAATGGAAATAAACATGAAAAAGCAATGAAAATGATAATATTGTCCTCGATCAGCTTTATGGTTTTTCTAATTTCAAAAAGAAAATCTGGATCAGAATCTACAAAAAAATCCTCCCTTTTGATGTTTTGAAAAGCATTCTGATATTGTTTATTCAAAAAAATCTCTTTTCCTTCATTAATAATCGTGTTTTCATCTTCTCCTAGATTCATATTAAAAAGCATTTCTTGGAAATATTCTTGATAATAATCATCAAAAGCACTGCCTGAAATCAAAAATTCTACTGTTTTAGGAAATGAGTTTGAAGAGATCATGTTTATTGATAGAGAATTAATAATTAAGAAAGCTGATTCATCAAACAATTGATGCCTTTTTATTATGGTTGAACGCACATAATCACCAAAAACAAAAACATATGCAAAACAAACAATTAAGCTGATAGCAATTGTTAGAATGATATTAGCATGAGTTAAGAAATGAAAAATCACAAAAAACAAAACCAAAATTAAGATGGAACTATTTCCTATAAATCTGAGCTTAATGAGATCTTTTTCTGTAATGAAAAAACTGGAATGCTTTCTTACTTTAGACAAAATCATTTTATCAAGAAATTTTATAGGAAAGATACTGAATTGTCTGACATTAGATTTATTGTTTGATTTGCTAAAGAATTTCAATTTACAACCTCTTCTTATCTAAATCACTACTTTCTGTTTCCAGAGAGAGTAAAAAGCTCAATTCAATAACCAATCTCTTCTCCTCCTTGGAGATGTTCATTCTTCTGGAATTCTTGGCTCTTTTTTACTATAGAAGTAAAAAATTCCTTCAGAAAAGATTCTTCTTTGATATTTTTAGTAATTCTTTCATTATTTTCTTCAACATTATAAATTCTAGTTAGAAAATCTTGATTGGGTGAATCTTCTCCAAACTCCTTGTTTACCTCGTAAACTTCAAATATTCTTCGTATGAACGAAAATTCAGTAATGTCTCTTCTCATTATAACGATGATATCAAGTGATTGGAAATCTGAAGGGGATATCTTGTGCAAATTTTCCCATCTTCTCAAGATTTTTTGAATTGAATCAGAATGAGCTGTTTGAATTCCCTTTAATCCTGCGTTTAGTGCTTCAAACATTGCTTGTGTATGTTCTCGAGATTGAATCTCTCCTAGATAAATCCAATCAGGTGACCGATGAAGAAGTTTGAGAATCTCAGAAGTTTTAGTATGGTTTGCCTTATTAGATTCAAACGAATCAACCTGAATTGATAGCTGTTTATACCCTAAAGAGGATTGATCTATCGATTCAATTGCGTCTTCTATAGCAATCTTCCTCCAGTTCTTTGGTGTATACAAATCTATTGCGTTTGCTAGAGTTGTTTTTCCTGCATTGGGTTCTCCAATAACTGTAATGTTTCTTCTTTGTTTTACCCCTTCTACCAAATATGCACCAATAATAGGAGGGAGCGTCCCTAAATTGATTAGGTCAACTAAAGTCAATGGATTCGATTTCAGTTTTCTTATATTGAAAGTAGGCCCTTTAGGTGATAGAGGTGGAAAATCCATAGAAATTCTTAGGTGAAAGTATTTTGTTTGAAACTCAACTTTCAAAGATGGCTTTTTTGGTGATATTGATATTGCATGCTCTAATTTTAATCTTGTAAGAAGACCTTCAATTTCTTCTTCCTCAAGAATAATTTTAGTATTGCACCTTCCAAAATATTGGTGATCTAAATAAATCTGTGAATTTCTTTGGTCCATATATATTTCATTAACTGAATCATCAAGAAACAGACCCATTATTCTATCTAATTTTACCAAACGATAAATGAAGAGTTCTGCAAAAATATCTGGGTTAATTGAAAGATTATCTATTTCAAGAATTTTCCACATACATATAGATTTGAGAGTTTCTAAAAGCTCATCAAATTTAAGAATTCCTTTACTCAATCTTTCTTTGTTTTTATAAACTAATGATGTTAATTCGGAGAAGAGTAAAGGATTTAAGGCAAAATCAAAGAGGGTTTCAGCATTGTAATAAATAATCCTATTCTCCTTAATAATCTCTATTTTGTACCCTTTTACTGTATACTCGCTTATGGGAGTGCTAGATTCCAATTCCTCCTTTAGCAGACTATTACGATTATTCATTTCAATCATTTTGCATTAATTATTCTAGCGTTTGGTATATCAACACCACTTTTTTGTTTGTGAAACTAAGGTTGTTTTTCTTCTTCAGAAACTAGTAATAATGTAATAACTTTAAATAGAAAAAACTAATACTTGTTGGTGTGAGAAAATGAGTAGCAACTACGATGTAATGTGGACTGAAAAATACAGACCAAAAACTCTTGATGAACTTAAAGGTCATGAAGATATAGTTTTACGTCTCAAAGGATTTGTTCAAAGAAGAAATCTACCACATCTTTTACTGGCTGGACCTCCAGGAACTGGAAAAACCACCGCTTTATTAGCACTAGCTAATGATTTGTTTGGTTTGAACAATGTTGCACGTAACTTGCTAGAGATGAATGCTTCAGATGATCGGGGTATTGATGCAATTAGAACCAAGGTAAAGGAATTTGCAAGAACCGCTTCTTATGGAGGGGTTCCCTTCAAGATTATTTGTCTAGATGAAGCAGACAGTTTAACTTCCGCGGCACAACACGCTCTAAGAAGAACGATGGAAAGGTATGTAAAAACTAGTCGATTTGCTTTGATTTGTAATTATTCTAGCAAAATTATAGAACCAATACAATCTAGATGTGCCATCTTTAGATTCAAACCACTTGATGAAAAAAGCATGAAAGAATTCCTTATCCACATTTGTGATAATGAAAATCTTGTATATGATAAGGAAGGAATAGATACTGTCCTTTATATCTCCGAGGGTGATTTAAGAAAGGCGATAAATATTCTTCAGTCTACTGCAGCTTCAGGAAAATCGATTGAGCGAGTTACTGTGTTGCAAACCGTTGGTCACGCAGATCCTGAAAGAATCAAAGAAATGTTACAACACGCTCTTAAGGGTGATTTTAATAAAGCTCGCGAGATATTACAGTATCTAATTCTGGAATATGGATTATCTGGGACAGATGTAACATATCAAATCTATAGAGAAATTCCCTCTTTATCACTGCCTGATTTACAGAAACTTAGTATTACAGAATTTTTAGCAGAAGTTGATTTCCGTATCTCTGAAGGTGCATCTAGTAATATTCAATTGAGTGCGTTCTTAGCTAAACTTGTAAAGGATGGAAACAAAGAGTAAAAATCAAGTTGTGTCAGAAACTCTGAAAAAATTGTAAAGTATGGAATTTATCGATAGATCTCTTTGAAAATCTAAAAATTCTATTTTCAGCTTTTTTAAGATAGATTTGGTTGCTTTTTCACTTTCTATCCATTTAATATTTTCATAGAAGTGTTCTACTAGAATTAAATTTCTAGGATCTGCAGGTGCTAAGTTAATTTCTTCTATCTGATTATCAGGATTTAACAAATGTATGGTATCTTGTAATTCTTCTGATAATTGGTTAAAATTGAGCACATAAGAAACGATCCTTCTTATTTGTTCCCATAAGAAGGATTGAGCAATAAATTCGCAGACAATATTATCGTTTTTTTCAAAGACATCTATTTTACTAATTTCCCTATTTGTCACTCTATGATCTTTTCTACAAAATAGTCTAAAATCGTGCTTACCTTCAAAAACTGAACATAAATTCTTTAATTCCTCTAAGGATAAATTGAATGTTTTTTCTACATGATTTGAAGGAAGAACATACCAATATTTCTTCCACTTACTAAATTTTGGTGAAAAAGCATCCTCAACCTCTGAATATGCCCAACATATGATTGATTTATCACTAGGTCCTGCTGCGTTAATTTGGTCTAGTATTATTTTTTTTCCTGAATCAAACGCAAAAACATTTCCTATTGCATTAACAGATTTATCAGTTCTGCTTGCGCTTCTGAAATTGCTCAGTTTTGCATTTTGAATATGTTTTGATTTTTCTAACATCGTAATAATGTTTCCTTCTATTGTTGTGATATTTGGTTGCCTTTGATAACCATAATAGTTTTTTCCCTCATAAAAAACTCTCACTAAATATCTCATCTTTTTCAAGTTCTTTCCTTCTGAAAAGAATAAAAGTCTACTGTAACCAGAAGAAAAAATTAAAAAAGCTATTCAATTCTGGTATCATACTGCCTCGATGGTGTAGCTCGGCCAATCATTGCGGACTCTCACTCCGCAGACCCGGGTTCAAATCCCGGTCGAGGCACCAAATTCCTATTTTATTCAATTTCTCTCCCAGATTCTGAACAATTGCTTCAAAGAATGTGCCAGAACGTTGTTCTCATCGAATTGATATATTAATATTCGACCAAATTTCTTTTCCTTAATTAAACCAACTTCAGTCAGAAATCTAAGATGATTCTTAACTGCTGTATGATTTAGATTTATAGTTCGAGAAATCGCTGATATATTTAATTCTCCTAATTCTGCTAGTAGTTTTAGAATTCTCACCCTTCCTTTTGAAGATAAAACATCTTCTACTGCAAGACCAGTTAAATTACCGTTTTGATTTTGTTTATTCATATTCTCCTACTTCCTCGTTTTCATAAATCAAGCTAACTCACATGTGTTCTATTGTTTTCTTCTGGCTTTCAATTGCTTTCATAAGAAAAAGTTCAATGGTCTCGACAGATATATCTGGAATGCTTATCAGCGTTGTTTTTCCCCTCATGCCCTCCCCTGATATCTTTGTGCTAATAACATCTTGTTTTGATAATTCTTTTAGATAGGTCCATATTTGAGTATGTTTTCTTGGCTCTTCATTATACTCTTCACATACAAGCTTGTATGAACCTATAGCGTCATTAGTTGATATGTAAGCGTTTTTTGTATGTTTTAATTTTCTAATTGTAGCGAGAAGTATTAGTTTTTGGTGAAGAGACAACGTCAAAATTACCTCCCTCCTAATCTCTGGGTGAATGAGGGCTTTTGCTTTTCTAACATGATCGGGATATACAATTGGTGAATTCTCATCATCAGAACATTGACCTGCTCCCCAGAGAAGTTCGATAGCATATCTTGCATCACCAGATTTACTAGAGATATCTGCAATTAATTCAATTGTGTCTTCAGTAATAGTACCGTCATAAAAAGCTAATTCAGATCTTGATTTTATAATGTCTTTCAAATCAGCTTCGCTATATCTATCTAGAGATATGTAATTGGATTGAAAACTGCTTTGAGTGCTTGCATCAAGTTGATGAATAAAGTTAAGATTTCTTGTAACAAAGATGTAAGAAATCCACTGTTTTTCAGTCATCTCACTAATACGTAATAGAGTATAAAGAAAATCGGTTCCTGAACGGGAAATCAAATAATCGATCTCATCCAAAACCAACAATACTTTTACTGAATAGAAATCTAATAATCTAATAAGAAGAGATTGCAACTCTTCAAACGAATATCCTCGCGGTGGTATAGCTTTGTTCAATTTCCTTGCTAAGGTGCTAACGATCAAATAAGGGCTTTTATATATTCGGCAATTTATATAAACAAAAAGAAAGTTATTTTGCTTGTCAATGTTTTGAAGCAATTGACCAAATCTCTTTGCTAGTGTTGTTTTTCCTGAACCTGTAGGACCTGTTATGCAGATTTTCCTTAAAGGCTCATCTTGGGGTTCAAATATGGTTTTAAAATACTTGGCAAGTGTTCGCAGTTCTTCTTCTCTGTGTGGGAGGTATGGTGGGATATAAGTAACTGACAAACAGCTTATGTTTTTGAACACAGTTGGTTTTTTGATCAACGATTTAAAGAATTCTTCATCAGATGTATTCATCAGACTCGCCTCTAAAACAATCAAGTGAAATTCCTATTTATACTTACTAGACAGACATCTCTGAAAGTGATTTAGAATCTCACTTTTACTTTCACTTCAGTACGAAGTTTAATTACCTCTATTCTGCAGTTTTCTTTATTTCAAAATTATTTATTACATTTGCAAGTGTTTGAAGCCGATAAATTATTTACTCCTTCTATGAAACATCTGCCGATAAAGTTAATAATCCATAGTATGGGTCTTATACAAATCATGTGGAGATTGCCGAGTGGTCAAAGGCGCTAGAATGAGGATCTAGTCCTTAGTGGTTCGGGAGTTCGAATCTCCCTCTCCGCACCATTTATCGATTCTGTTCTGATTACTTCTTATTATAAAAATAGGATACAATTTGTAATAGAACTCAACTAAAGAAATCTCCGAAGGAAGTAGTTGTCCAGTCTATCAAATTAAAAATTAGACCAAAAATAATAGCAAAAATAAGAATCGCAATACCTATGAGTAATATTTCTTCTAATATTGGGGAACCTTTCTTTCCCTTAATTCTGAAACAGTTGGTTTTTTTCAAAAACATCAGCATAGTTCTCAGCTTATATCCAAATTTAGTTATAAAAACTCCACAAAACAAATTTTTTGGAATAAAAGCTACTTTCTATTTCCCCTACAGTATATGTGAACAAACTTTCTTCTCCGAAGGTTCTATTAAAAAGACTTGAACATGGAAAACCTTTTTTATAATTAAACTCGGAAGCGATATAGTATCAACCTTAATTGGGTGTTGCAATGGATATCGAACTTATTGAATTATTCCCTAATTCCATCAAATTCATCTTATCGGATGTGTCATTAGCGTTTGCAAATGCAATAAGAAGAACATCATTAGCGGATGTTCCATCTCTTGTTATAGAAGACGTTTATGTTTTAAGGAACACGTCACCCCTATTTGATGAATTTATAGCACACAGATTGGGATTGATTCCACTAAAATATGATCCAAAAAAGCTTGAATTAAATTTCAGAGATAAATGTGATTGTGGGGGTATAGGGTGCAACTTGTGCACAGTTACTTTGACTATTTCAAAAGAAACTGATAATCAAACATCCTCCGTTGCTTATAGTGGAGATCTTACATCTACACAAGAGGGAGTTGAGCCTATTAGTGCTACTATTCCCCTTGTGAAGCTAGGGCCAAATCAAGCATTAGAACTTGAATGCATGGCTCAGCTTGGAATTGGAAAAGAACATGCAAAATGGCAACCTGTATCAGCAATGGGCTACCAAGAGTTTCCCATCCCTAAAATCAATAAGGATAAATGTACTAAATGTTTAGATTGCATAGATGCTTGTTATACTGGTGTTTACCAGAAAGTTGGTGATGAAGTACAAGTAGCGAATCCTCTTAATTGTACTCTATGCAATTACTGTATTGATTTCTGTGAACCAGAAGCAATTACAATTAAGAAAGATTCAAGCAAGGCAATTTTTTCATTTACAACAACTGGGGGTAAAGGCCCATCAGCTGTTCTAACAGAAGCTGGAGATATAATTCTCTCCAAAATCGACGAATTAAAAAAGAGTTTGGAAACAACATTAACAGAAGAAGGAAAAGAAAAGTAGAGTGAACTGGAAATGCCAAAAAGAACTGGAACAACTGATCCAAATTTAGTTGATTTAATTAATAGTTTAAAAAAGAAATCCGCGGAAACTAAAACTGCTTTATGGAAGACTGTAGCGGAGAGATTGGAAACATCGAGACGGCAAAGAGCTGCAACCAATCTCAGTAAAATTAATAGATATACAAAAGCAAATGATATAGTAGTAGTTCCAGGCTCGGTTTTGAGTTCAGGTTCTTTAGATCATTCAGTTACAATCGCTGCATTGAAGTTCTCCGAAGGTGCAAAAGAGAAAATTCAAGCAGCTAGCAGCAAATTCATTTCAATTCAAGAACTGATAGATTCTAAGCATGCTGCAAAGAAAATTAAGATTATTATTTAGAAGAGGTAAACAAGATGTCGAAGACCGTTAAGAGTGTAGAACTTCAAGTATCTACTCCTAAGCTTTATATTGACGCAGAAAATGCTATTTTAGGAAGATTAAGCTCAGAAGTGGCTAAATATCTTCTTGAAGGAAATTCAGTTAATATTGTCAATTGTGAAAAAGCTGTAATTTCTGGGAAAAAGCGTTCAATTTTAAGCGAATATAGAGATATGCAAAAGAAACACACTCACACAAATCCTAGAAGAGGACCATTTCATCCTAAAAGACCTGATAGATTAGTAAGAAGGACTGTTAGAGGAATGCTTCCTTGGAAGAAAAGCAAAGGTAAAGCTGCCTATCATAGATTAATGACCTTTATAGGAGTACCTGAGGAATTCAAAGGTGCTGAGATAATAAAACCAAGATTCGCTGATGCTGATAAACTAAACTGCAAAAGAGTTACAGTAGGCGAACTCTGCAAAGAATTTGGTTGGGAAGAATAAATTTAGGTGACAAAGATGGGAAAAGTTATTGTATCTTCTGGAAAAAGAAAAACTGCAATTGCACGAGCAACAATAAAAGAAGGAAAAGGTAGAATAAGAATCAATGGTGTTCCTCTTGAAATTCTATCGAATGAGTTAAGTAGAGTAAAAATCAATGAAGTTTTTATTTTGGCAGGCGCAGACAGAAGAAAAGCACTCGATATTAAAGTAAAAGTAAGGGGTGGAGGATTTATGGGTCAAGCAGAGGCAATTAGAACTGCTATTGCTAGAGGATTAATAGAATATTTTGAAGATACAAGCTTGAAGGAGAAGTTCGTTATGTATGATAAGACAATAGTTTCTGGAGATCCAAGAAGAACTGAACCAAAACACTTTGGGGGACGTAGTTCAAGATCAAGATTTCAAAAATCTTATCGATAACTTTTTTTTCTTTTACTTCTTTCTATATACATCTTATGACAAAAATGATTGATTGTTCTATGGGTGAGGGTGGAGGATCTATTGTAAGAATCTCCGTTGCCCTAGCAGCTCTGACAAATACTTCTTTAAAACTTAAAAATATAAGAGCAAAACGATCCAATCCTGGTTTAAGAGCTCAGCATCTAGAAGCCATTAATGCTTTACAGCAATTATCAGGGATATCCGTAAAGGGAGCAAGGATTGGGAGTCAAACAGTAAATATAGAAGAGGGCTATAAGTTAAAAGATGAAGCTTTAGTAAATATTGGGACCGCGGGAAGTATTTCATTAGTTTCACAGGCAGTATCCTATTATTCATTTATTCAGAAAAGAAACATTCAATTGAAAATAGAAGGGGGGGCAACGCATGGTAAATGGGCGCCTTCATTAGAATATTTGACGAATGTAACTCATGTTTTATTGAAACTTATGAATAAGAAAATATATACAGAACACCGTAAATTTGGCTTCTTTCCAAAGGGGGGAGCTGAAATTATTATCAAATATGATAAAAATGAAAAACCTTTACCTCTTATTTTGGCGGAAAAAGGAGAATTAGAGGAAGTTAAAGCATATTCTATAGCTTCCATGAGTCTTAAAAGTAGAAAAGTTGCTGAAAGGCAACTTGATTCATTTATCAAAAATACAAAACCACGTGTTGAAGTTACTCCAATAATCAAATATGTTACTAGCATCAGTCCAGGTTCCGGTTTAACTATAGTAAATCAATATTCAAATGGTTCTAGAAAGGGAAATTTTGTTCCAGGGGAAAAACATCTCTCTGCAGAGCGAGTTGGAGAAATTTGTAGCTCAAAATGGAAGAAAATGGAAAAAAATAATGGAGCAATTGATGTTCATGCAACAGATCAGCTCATTGTGCCAATGGCATTAATTAACGATAATTCAGAAATAACGGTAGATGAAATATCAAATCATACAAGAACGAACATTGAGTTAATTAGAAAATTCTTTCAGAAAACAATTACGATCAAAAAAGAGACCAATCATTATTCTCTTGCCATAAAAGACTTGTAGATTTCTAAGATTGTAATAAGCATAAACTCTTTCTTAACGACATATTTATATGAGGTTAAAAAAGTCGGAATACAACTTTAAGGAGCATAAGTTGCTCAAATTCAAAAAACGAATCAAAGTAAAATAACTCAAAAAAATAAAGATTAAAGTGATTTATAATGGGGCATAGAAGGGTAAGTGCTCCCCATCGATCATCATTGGGATATCGAAGGGTAAGAGCTAAGAGAATAGTCCCTGCACCTCGAGCTTGGCAAAAATACGAGGGTGCACCCAAGTTATTAGGATTTCTTGGATTTAAGGCAGGGATGACTCATTGTATATATATTGAAGATAAACCTCGCAGCCATCTGGTTAACAGAGAAGTAACGGTTGCAGTGACTTGTGTTGAAACACCACCTATGGTGGTTTTTGGTTTACGTGGTTATGCTAAAACACCTTATGGTTTGAAAATTATTGGTGATATTCGAACAATGGAGACCAAAGAGGAGTTAAGCAGAAGAGTAAAACCTCCAAAGAAATATGATTTCAAAAAAACACAAAAGAATTTTGAAAAACAGCTAGAGAAAATTGTAGAACTTAGAGCTGTAGTTCATACTCAGCCATATTTAACAGGAATAGGTATGAAATCACCCAATATAGCAGAAATCAAAATTGGATGCTCTGATATCAAAGAAGGATTCGAATATGGAATGTCTCTTTTAGGAAAAGAAGTACTAATTAGAGATGTATTCAAAACAGGAGAATTTGTTGATTCTGTAGGTGTAACTAAAGGTAAAGGTTTTCAGGGTCCAGTTAAAAGACATGGAGTAAAGATTTTACAACATAAATCAAAGGGAACCAAACGAGGTGTAGGCTCAATTGGTCCTTGGACACCAGCTCGAACAATGTGGACAATACCTAGATACGGACAAATGGGTTTTCATGTTAGAACAGAGTATAACAAGAGAGTTATGCAAATAGGCTCAGATGGAACACAAATTGTTCCTGATGGAGGATTTATTAAATATGGGGTAGTAAAAAACAATTATGTTTTGCTCAAGGGCTCCATCCCAGGAACTAAGAAAAGAACAATTTTACTAAGAACCCCGATGAGAAAATCACCACAACCTGAAAAGGAGCCACAGATACTCTTTGTTTCAACAAAGAGTCAGCAAGGTTAGAATTGAGGAGATAAAGATGAGCATATCATTATATTCAATTAAAGGTCAAAAAACAAGTGAAAAATTGGAATTACCAAATGTGTTTCAAACTCCACTAAGGCCTGATGTTATTAAAAGAGCAGTTTTAGCTGAACAAAGCTGGAAAAAACAACCAAAAGGAGTAAGTCCTCAAGCAGGAAAATTAGTGTCTGTTGATAATTGGGGTACAGGCAGAGGTGTAGCAAGAGTTCCTAGAATAAAAGGATCTGGTACACACAGTGCTCAAAGAACCGCATTTATCCCTCAAGCAAGAGGAGGGCATAGAGCGCATCCCCCTAGATCTGAGAAAAGGATAATTGAAAAAATCAATAGAAAAGAACACTTATTAGCTCTTAAATCAGCAATCGCTTATACTGCAAATAAAGAAGCCATTATTCTACGAGGACATAGATTTGAGGGAAAAATCGAATTTCCAATAATAGTTGAATCTAAAGCTGAAGAAATTGAAAAAACAAAAGACGTAATAACACTCTTAGACAAATTAGGGTTATCACTTGATTTGATGAGAGTAAAACTAGGAAAGAAAATCCGTTCAGGAAAAGGAAAAGGAAGAGGGAGAAAATACAAAGTCCCAGTAGGTCCATTGATTGTAGTAAGTAACGATGAAAGTTCAATTATTAAAGCTGGAAGGAATGTTTTGGGAACTCAGATAGTTAATGTCAACAAATTGACAACAGAACTATTAGCACCAGGCACTCATCCTGGAAGACTAACTATCTGGACGGAAGAAGCTATTAAAGCTCTAAATGAAAGGTTCGGTGATAAATAATGGATCCATATCAAGTAATTAAGAAACCTCTAATTTCGGAAAAAGCGTTCGAGCTAATTGAAAAAGAAAATAAATTAGTGATTGAAGTAAATCTAAAGGCTACTAAGAAACAAATAAAGGAAGCAATTGAAAAACTATACAACGTAAAAGTAGAGAGTGTGAATACTCTGATTACACCAAAAGCACAAAAGAAAGCATACGTCAGACTAAGCGATTTTGATGATGCTGCAGATATTGCTTCAAGGATGGGACTATTCTAAGTAAGTGATTAAGATGGGTAAAAAAATATTAGTTCAAAGAAGAGGTAGAGGAACTTCACAATTCCGTGCAGCATCGCATAAAAAGAAAGGTAGCGTTAAATATAGGAAAATTTCTAAAATAGAATACAGTGAAACAATAACTGGAGAAATTAAAGATATAGTACATGATCCAGGAAGAGGGGCACCTGTAGCAGTCGTTCTTTTCGAAGATGGGTTGAAGAAAATAGTTCTACCTTCTGAAGGTTTAAGAGTTGGCCAAATTATAGAATATGGTGCAGCTGCTACTATATGCCTTGGAAGCACAATGCCTTTACAATCTATTCCGGACGGATCACCTGTATTTAATATTGAGTTAACTCCAGGTGATGGAGGTCGTTTAATTAGATCAAGTGGTGGTTATGCAACTATTTTAGGTCGTGATAAAGGAAAAGTTACTTTGCAACTACCTAGTGGAGAAATGAAAGAAATCCCACAGAGATGTAGAGCTACAATAGGTATAGTTGCTGGTGGAGGAAGGACAGAAAGACCCTTCGTAAAAGCAGGAACCAAACATCACCATAAGAAAGCAAAAGGTCACTATTATCCAAAGGTAAGAGGAGTAGCAATGAATGCAGTATCTCATCCACATGGTGGAGGTGCACACCAAAGTCCACCTCGTTCAACTACCGTATCAAGACACGCTCAACCTGGTAGAAAAGTTGGATTAATTGCTGCTAGACGAAGTGGAAGAAGAAGAGGCAAGAAATAATTTGCCTATTTTCTTAAACTATGATAGAACTTAGTCATTAAAAATAATAAGATTAATTTATACTAAAGGAGATTAAAATGGGAACTAAAAAAATATATGAGGATGTTGAATTCATTTTCAGGAGTCCTCAAAATTTTGAGGGTTGTACTCTGCTTAATGGTTGGCATGGGATTGGTGAATGTGGTTTTATTTCAATGAGTCACATTGTTGATAATCTGAAAGCTGAACGAATTGGTTTCATAATTACTAATAATCTTCCACAATTTATAACAATAAAAAACGAACAAATAACATTTCCCTTTGAGATTTACAGAAAAGACAATGTAGTAGTAATTTTACCTATATTCGAACCTATAAAATCTGAGCATTTGAAATTTACAAAGCGAATAGTAGATTGGTCTATAGATGAGAAATTCGAGCAATCTATACTTGTTGGTGGTTTAGATAAACGATTGGAAGATGACCACAACATGAAAGCAATATACACCAACGCATATTTAGACAAAAAGAAAGATACAAACGTTCCAATATTAAATGAGGGACTATATGTTACAGGACCTCTAGCTTATATGCTAATGTTCTATGAATTAAATTCATTTCCTGCAGTTTCACTATTGCCATATGCGGAAAGATCAAGACCTGATCCAATTGCTGCTAGTGTTGCTGTTGAGAAGATAAATCATCTGTTAGACATTGAAGTAAATGTGAAGGAATTGCTAGACGAGGCAGAAAAAATAGAGAAGGAAATTGAAGCACTCATAAAAGCTAGCAGACCTACAGAAAGAGAAAAAGATTCGGATAAAGGGATGTTTGTCTGAAATAATTTTGTCGTAAAAGACTATAAATTAAATTTCATAGTCTATTTCTTCATCTTTATCTACTGGCAAGTATTCTTCTGATATCGTAATATCAAACGCTTGTCTGAATTTTTCTGATTCTTTAATAATTTTTTTAGTTATTTCTTCTAGCTTTTCAGCTAGTTTTTTTATTCCTATTTTATTCTTCAGCGAGATTTGAAATTCTATATGTAAATCTCTTGAAATATTCACTTTCTCCTTTTCAGAGAGTAGATCAATTTTATTGAGTACTTTTATAATAGGTGTATCAGGAAATTCATTGGTTATTTCTTCAATAAGATTCAGTTGCTCATTCAAGGGTATTTCAGCATCTTTAGATACATCAAACATGAAAACAATAATATCGGAAATATATCGAATCGTTGCTATGCTCTGACGTTCTATCATACTCCTTTCCTTTATTGGTCTATCTAATATTCCTGGAGTGTCTACAATTTGAATCTTCATGAATTCATACTCTCTATGACCGAAGACAATCTGCTTGGTTGTAAAAGGATACTCCCCGACCTCTGGGATCCCAGAAGAAATATCTCTCACAAGTGATGATTTACCTACATTTGGGGCACCAGCAATAACGATAGTTGGTAATAAAACATTGAAATCTGGGAATGTTTTTAGTTTTTTTACTGTTCTTATCAAGTATTTTACATCCCCCGTAGCTTTTTTGATAAGAGAAGCAAATCTTCCTCCTGTTTCTCTTCGAATCTTTGCCATTTCGAGTGGATGTTCTGTTTGATACAATTTGACAAGTTGTTCCCTTTCTATGTCTTTGATTTTCTGCGATATTCCTCCTAGTCTACCTAGGATCTTTCTTATTTTGTCCACATTTCCAATCAAATTACATATTTCAAAGTAAAACGGATGAATGTCGTTAATCCATGGAAATTGGTTGACAATTCTATCTAATCTGTTTGTCATTTCAAGTGATAGGATAGTTATTCGTTCTTTTTCAGCTTCTGCTATTATCTCTTCTCTTGTTTTACGTTTTTTTGACGATTTTCTTCTAATATCAGATATTTTTTTAAAAGAAACAGATATGATCTCCGATATGGGTGAAATATAGCTTATTCTTCTAAAGGGATTTCCTGCCTGCTGAGATTTATTCAAAAAGAATCATCCTCTCTGTTTAGAACTGATAAATCAATTTCGTGATCAAAGTATTTTTCTAGGTTCTTAATAACCTCTTTCTTTCTGTTGTTATGTTGTTTTTGGTGGTTTAATATCATTTCTATTAGTCGTGGTTTACAGTCTAAACCACAAATCAATTCACCGTCTTTGCATCCCTTGCGTATTTCACTCATTTCCTTATCATCTTTCACGAAGTACTTCTCAAACCAATCATAAATGGTACAAACATCTGAATTTGCACCTAGTTTTTGTTGTTCTTTTACTGTAGATCTGCCACCAGTAAGAGCATTCATAATTTTTCTCTTTATCGTTTTTTCGTCATCACTTAAGAAAACACAACTTTCAGGAGCAGAAGAAGACATTGGTTTTCCTGTTAATCCCTTCAAGAATCTAATATAAAGTGATGTTGGAGAAGTTATTTTTCTTTTTCTAGCAATATCCCTTGTCAACCTGATAAACACATCTTGATCGAGCCCTACAGGAACAACAACAGGTAGATTGTGATCTGTTGTAGGATGAAGAATGTGTGCAGCTTGAATACAAGAATAAAAGACAGTACCTACATTTTCTTCACCAGTTAGCCCTAGTGCTGCTTTTATTGCATTATATGTTTGATTCACTGAAAAACTTAAAGCTAAATACTGAATTCGAGGTGTTATACTTGAGATATATGCATGGACATTATCTGGTTTGAATCCAAGAGCAAAAATATCCACAGCGTTTTCTAATGATAATTTGTATGTTTCACCTATACTATCAACTTTCCGAAAAACATATTTTTCGTCATCTGAAAGAGGCAGAAAAAAATCACAATTGTATTTTTCTTGGATAAAGCGGATTAACTCAAACAGAATAAAGTGACCATAGTGTAGATCACTAGATGGACCACGACCACTAATTATTGCAAATTTCTTATTTTGTTCTGCTCTATCAACTATCTTGTTAAAATCTCTATGAGCAAAAACCACTCCTCTTCTAAAGAATATATTCTCTCTTCCTATTTTTGGCAATAATTTATCTATTCTTGAAATCCCAAATTCCTCAAGAATTCTATCATAATCTGTTCTTTTCTCAATATTTTGGATTTCATCTTCTATATTCATACAAATCATCCTTTCCAAAGGGAACATAAAGAAACTGTAGAGTATACGGATTTGGACTGTACCCTACTTCATTGTTGATAGGGTAAAAATCATAAATGGTTAATTCCAGTCCAATTGATCACTCTCATTGCTTTTTTGGAAAAAATGATTTATAAGAATATCGCCTATTAAATTACAGTTTACAGAATACACAAAATTATGCAGAAACCGTTCTAGACTATTATAATTTAGATTTCTCTGTGTTTAAATAATCTAATATAATTAGAAGAGTGAGATTGGAAATTTCATGTAAAAACAAGAAAGTTGTAGGATTTTCATGATAAGAAAAAACACTAAGGATTCTATTATTCCTTTAGAATGGAGGCAACAAGATAACAAAGTAAGTATAGAGGTACTGGAAATCAAAAATAGTGATAATGCAGGAGTATCAAGCTTACTAAATGAGCTATGTTCAAGAAATGTTTCTTTTTCCATTAAATTCGATAACAATAAGCAGTATCTTATACTCTACAATTTTTTTACCAAAGAAGCGGATATAGAAAGAAGGAAAGAATTAATACACTATTTGAAAAAAACATACTCTCTTCAAAATCTAACAAACGCAAATTCAATATTCATTCCTAGAATCAAGAAAATAGATCAAGAAGATATAGTTCTCAAATTGAAACTTGCAGATAATGATACTCTGTTCTCTTTTGCTTGTATGCTTTCCTCAATCGATTCTAGAGCTCAGAATTTAAAGAAAAAAGTAACAAAATTTATTTTTGATTTGCTGCAAGCAGAAATCTTCTCAATCGTTCTTTCACACATTCCTTCTTACCGTAAAGGTGGTGAAATATCACCAAAATGGGGAATGATGTTAATATCCAAATCAAATAATTTTAATGATGTTATAAAGAAAAGAAAGCAATTCCTGCATTATCTTAAAACAAGCTCAACAAAATTAAATTGCAAGCTTACTTCAATCTCAAAAAGAGCTATTATTAGACACGAAGCTAATTTTCGCTTTTTTGTTCCTTGGATAAAGCATGAAGGCTTATTCTTAGATACAATTAATATTGATAAACTATTAAGAACAAGAAAGACCATAATGAAAGATAGCATAAAAAGAAAATCAAATGATATACCTTTTAACACCCATCTACAAAAATCATCAAAGAAACCTAGTTTAAAGAGTGTTTCCTTGTTTAAACCCTTTCCGTCCGTAAAGGAAATGAACACTGAAGTCGAAATATCTGATAATAAAATAGCTGCGGAATCATCTACAATCAATCCGAGAAATAATGAGAAAATAGAGGAAATTCCTGCTCCTAGCACTTTAGATGATCTTACAGTCCCCCTACCTAGAACTGTGAATACAACCTTTGATGCAGAATATCTTAAAGTAAGAATTAATAAGGTCTTTAAAGAATTTGATTTTAAGGAAACAGTAATTTTTGAAGATTCATTTGACTTAGTGTTGCGTAAGGAATCATTTTACATTTTTGTTAAATTTTATCAGGAAATATTAAATCAAACAAATGCTCATGAAATAGTTGATACTCTAAGCTCTGTAGCAGGATTGAGAAATGATTTTTTGTGTATTGTAGTTGCTGATGTTATAGAAGAGGGATCAAAAAACGTGCTACATGAATTCAACATTCTCCATTTAACATTAAGTGATGTTCTTTTGAATGACGCCTTAAAAGCTAAAATTTACAATACGATTCTTGCCTAAAATCATTTCAACATTTATTGAAACAAATGTAATTCACTTAGATATTCCTTTATGAGACTCTTACGTTTGTTGATTAGTTTCGATTTTCATCTAAAAAATTCAAAACTATGTTTCCGTATTACAGAAGCTTTTCAGTAATGTGAAAAAACAGATAGCTATGGGGGAAAAAGAATCCAAAATAAAATCTTACATTGCAAGCGTTGTTAAAAAATATTTACCAAAACACGAGGAAATTATCCATAGTGGGATATTTCTTATTCTATCCAAGGAAGAGAATTTAGACATCCCTGATTGGTATCATAACGGTTATTCTGTAATTTCGGAAACCATCTCCTGTTTCCTACAGAACCTCTGTAAAAGTAGAACAGTAACTTTTTCTGGTGATGGTTTATATAAAATAACAACAGATGATATAGGAATTCCTGCTGAAGATTTAGAGAAAGCAAAACTTAATCTGGAGACATTTTTGGCTGATTATGAAACCGGAATTCAAATAGTTAAGGAAGCAAACAGAGTTTTTAAATCAAGCAATATGGGTGTCGTTGGTTGAAGTTCTAATATGATGTTACTGATACATCAGGTTCTTTGTCATCCATTTTAGGTCTAATTTCGTTCCAAATTTTCTTAATTGTATCAGCTTCGTCTGGATGAGCATAAACCCTAACAAGTGTAAATAATGAACGATAAGCTTTTGGACCAGAAAAAGTGGTTATATACGTTGTAGTGTTTAATGCTTCATTTAACGTGAAAGACTTTGTTCCAAACCTAATTCGATTATAGGGATCATAGATATAGATATTAGACGCTTGAAATTCTTGCTCATTGATTGTTGATAATTTGTAAGTTGAATCAATCTTCATTTTGTTCTCCAACACTATGTTGTTTTCATTACAATATTGTTCAACCTTCTTGATGAATGATTCTTCTGCTGTTAACTTGCATAATCCTTCAACCGTTATACCTAGATTTTCCGCAGTAGATTCATCAATTATCTTTTCGAATACAGATTTGTATAATCGTCTATCAAACAAATCCTTAACTAATGATTTTGCTTTAGCAAGTTCTTCCGATTTACTTGAAAATATCTCTCCAACCAATGTGTATTCATTTAGATAAGTATATTCAGCAAGGTCATGGGTGCGTTCTATTAGATTCAATGGCTCACAAGCTTCTCTTAACATTTCATGTATTGTGATATCAGCTGCACGCGATGTTTTGTGAAAATACACATTCTTGTACTCAAAGAAACGACCAATGAGTGATGAGTAAATATCATCTAAACACTTCCAATTATAATGAATGGCATCTTTATCAAGATGTTTTTGTATTGTGGTGTTGTTAATGATTCTATTTACTGCTATAATACCAAAATGTAATGTTCCTGCAAAGAAAGAATCTCTTAGCATAAAATCTAATCTATCGGCACCTAGTGCTCCTTGAATTAAGGGATGTAGAAGATAATCTTTGCCTTCCCAAATATCCATTAATGTTTGTGGTTTAGTAAATTCCTCTATTGTAGGACGCAAAATATCTGATTTAATCATTTTATCTCTATGTACATCATGTCCGTGTGGTGCATCAGGATAAACGCGTTTAAAGACTACGTCATCATATGTGTGACTGAAGGGTCCGTGGCCAATATCATGTAAAAGACCTGCTAAACGAGCTAGTTGGGTTTTTTCAACTGCATCATCGTCTTTCCTAAAAACTTCTTCAGCATATTTTCCTGCTAAATACATAACACCAACGCTGTGAGTAAATCTAGAATGTATTGCTGATGGATAAACTTGTCTAACACCAGATAATTGGCTAATCCATCTTAATCTTTGGAAAATAGGTGAATCAATAATTTTATTTTCCAGCTTTGTCATGCGTATTTCATCATAGATTGGATCACGAATTGTGCGAACAAAGTTTAAAACGTCTCTCATAATGATTCCTCGCTATTATGTATGTTTATTTAATATTATAATTATTTAATCTTTCCGCTTTTAACTAAAATCGCGACAAAAATGGTTTAATATGCTTTTTCTCAAAAATGGTACTGATTTATCTTCGAAAAAAAAGTTTTAATGGTGGACCGACCGGGATTTGAACCCGGGGCCACTTCGTTGCGAACGAAGCGATCTACCAGGCTGATCTATCGGCCCAGATTAAGCTAAAATGCAATCAGTAAAGAGTTTTTTAAACTTTGTTTAATTAAAATAAATTCAATATATGGTTACAAAGGAAGGAAAAAATTAGGGAGAATTTATAGAATCATCCCGAACTTTTAACTCGCATGATTTTTCTTCTACCTATTACATTCCAATATTCAACTTCAGAACCCTCCTGAATTAGACTTTTCAAATCTTCCTCTGGTGGGAGCGCTGATTCAAAGGTATCGTATGTTTCAAGATCCATTAATTGAACACTATCTCCACCTAAAGAGATAACCTGAGCGTTTCTCTTATCGATAATTGGTGATTGCAATTTCAAATCACCAGGAATAGAAATTTCTGTTTTGCTTCCTGTAAAGATGTTTTCAATCTTGATTCTACATTTTGTGTGTCCATGTTTTCCAGACTTTGATTTCTCAATTCCACGAACAAGGTAAACTTCATCATTATGGATAATGTGAAAACCCTCTTTGATTTGTCCTGCTCTAACGGGTTTGATGTCCTGTTCTGACATAATAATCTCCTTTTTTATCTCTATTAATATAATTGCAACTAAAGTCTATTTAAAGGATTGTGGTTATTATCTAGGATAATAAATTAATTAAATAAAAAAATTCCAACAATCGTGTAATTTAGAACACGATATTTATCTTTGAGGTTTCGATTTGCGTCCTATAACAATTTGGTTAATAGCTATGCCATTTACGTGTGTAACTTGCCATTTAACACCTGGTAAATCGCCCATAGCTCCTTTTTGAGCTCCCCCTATACTACATACCATTACTTCATCATGCTCATCGATATAAAGAAGACCTCCATCATGAGGAACAAAAGCACCAACCTGTTTTCCATTTTTAGTGAGTCTAACTCGAACACATTTTCTCATAGCAGAATTGGGTTGTTTACTTTCTACACCATATTTCTCTACAACAATACCTCTTGCTGCAGGTGCCCCCTCTAAAGGATCGGTTTTCTTATCTAATCTTAACATTCTTCTCTTATAATGGATATCTTTCCATCGGAAGTGTTTTCTTTTGTTTTTTAGCTTTCGAGCAGCAAATTCGCCCTTTGGACTTTTTGAACCAGTCATCTTAAATCACGTATTATCTCGGAATTATTAATATTTACGACTGTAGATATTTTACTATCAACAAGTCATCCCACTTACAATTTTAATAAAAACTTTCTGTTCACTAACCGTTAATAGAAAAGGAAAAAGTGAGAGTTATTTCTTTTCATCACTAAATTCTCTGTAGTTTGCACTCATAGTGAGGTCGACTATTCCTGTTCCCAAAGCGATAGTTTGACCTACAATAACGTTTTCTGTTATACCTTCTAACGGGTCATATTCACCATGTATTGCAGCATCAAGTAAATGTTTAACAGTTACTTCAAATGCTGCTCTTGCAAAAACAGAACTTTTCTTTCCCGAAACACCATGACGTCCTATTTGAAGTATTTCTCCTGTATGTGTCATAAGGTCTGAAACGAGCATAACGTGCCTCTTATCAACATCTAATCCCTGTTCTTTCATAACGAAAAGAGATTCTCTAACCAATGCGTTTCTAGCAGCTTCAATACCAAGAGTTTCAGCTATTTGATTAATATCTGTTGTATAACATCTTGTGGGATCAACACCAGGAATTCTTAATAATTCACTGAAATTACTTCCTTCACTTTGCAAGAAATATTTTCCCTCTCTATCCTTCATAACAACAACACGAGAAACGTTCTTAATCCCCTTGATAGGTATTTCACGTATTTTTTCAGCTAGTTTTGGTAAATCACTAAATTTAAGCTCTTTCAAGGGCGTGATAATTAAAGTATTTTTATCTTCTGAATCAATTTCAACTTTGCATTCCTTTCTACGTAGTTGTATTTTCTTCATTACTGTATCCGGTTCGATTCCTTTATCAACTAACAGAATTTCATCAAGTTTCAATCTAACAATACCCTCAGAAAAACTATGGGTAATACTTTGTGCAATTTTGTTGACTGTGGTTAATTCAATTCTTTTAGCAACTTGTTTGGCTAGTCCCACGTTTTTCTCTGCAAATTCGTCTAGATATATGATCATAGTAGGTGTGCTAGGGTTTTTTCTGGCATCTAAGATTTCAATCAATCTTGGAAGACCTCGCAGAACAGACATCTCTGCAACACCGGAATAATGGAAAGTCTGAAGTGTCATTTGAGTACCGGGTTCTCCTATTGATTGTGCGGCTACGGTTCCCACTGCACTTCCTGGGTCTATTTGTGCAAATTCATAACTGTCTACGATTTCTTTGATTATCTGTTCTAATTGCTTTTTTGAAAGTTTTTTTCCTTTAAGCTCTTTTTTTAGCTCATCGACAATTGTTTCTGGAACAACTTTCTT
>JAGLTB010000002.1 GCA_023270155.1 Candidatus Heimdallarchaeota archaeon
TATCATAACAAGAAGAAATATCTTGTAGCGCATTAACAAGCCTTCTTTGCATATATCCACTTTGTGAAGTACGAACTGCTGTATCTACAAGCCCTTCTCTTCCACCAGCAGCATGCATGAAAAACTCAATAGGATTGAGACCTGTTCTGAAACTGCTATCAACAAAACCATGAGCTTCAGCTGACAAATCTCCTTGCTTAAAGAAAGGAAGTACTCTATCTCTGTAACCTCTTTTTATTCTTTGACCACGAACAGCTTGTTGACCTACACAAGCACTCATTTGACCAAGATTTAGCATATTTCCTCTTGCACCAGTTTTCGCCATAATCAATGCTTCATTTTCAGGATTTAAGTAACTTGCAGCAACATCGGAACAATCAGTTCTTGCTTGAGCCAATATTTCCATTATTCTAGCTTCCAAAGTTTCTTCTTCTGTGCGTCCTGCTTGTCTTTCCAGAGTTCCAGATTCATATTGAGTAATAACTTTCAAAACATCTTTCTTGGCTTTATCCAAAATTTCATTTATTTTCTTTTCAGCTACTAAAGGAACGTCAATATCACTAGCCCCCATACTGAAACCTCTAAGAGTGATATTTGTGGTAAGCATTCTTGTTACGTTATCTAAGAAATTCTTAGTAACATTTGCTCCGTATTCTTTGAGTATTCTATGTAAAACACTATCAGGAACCTCAGCACCAAACGCTTTTTTATCAATAATACCGGAAATTAATTTTCCATCTACAATGAGAATATACCCTTCAACAGAACATCTAGTTTTTTTACATGTATCATGTTTTTCACAAAGATTGTTAAACATCGTAAAATTAAAACTATCAGGAAGAAGAGCACTAAATAAAGATTTTCCACTCCACATAGGTTCTGATTTAGGACCCTTTTTATCTGGTTTAGGAAGGTTTTCTAATCCTGCAGCTGTTATTAATTGTGCTGCTTCACTTTTAGTATATACAGCATCTTTTTTTGTTAAGTAGTAACCGCTTGTAATAAAATCTTGAATCGCACCAATTATTGGTCCTCCATATCTAGGAGTACTAATTTGTTCTTGAACCCTCATCAATATTCTAGCTTCTGCTTGCGCTTCTTCACTCTGTGGGACATGGAGATTCATTTCATCCCCATCAAAATCTGCGTTGTAGGGTCTACAAACAGGTAATGTTAATCTAAAGGTTTTGTAGGGTACCACCTTAACTTCATGAGCCATAATGCTCATACGATGTAAGCTTGGTTGTCTATTGAATAAAACAACATCCCCATTTCGTAGATGTCTTTCAATGATGAATTCAGGTTGTAAAGAATCAGCAACAGCTTGAAGGTTTCGGGCATAACGTAAGTCAACACGTCTTCCATCAGGTCTTATGATATAGTTCACACCTGGGAATTGTCTGGGACCTTTCATTACTAGCTCCTTCATTTCCTCGATATTCCATTCAGTTACTCTTTCTGGAACAGTTAAAATTTCTGCAATATCTTTTGGTACACCAACCTCATTAATACTAAGTAAAGGATCTGGACTGATTACAGTTCTTGCGCTAAAATCGACTCTTTTTCCACTTAGATTAGCTCTAAAACGTCCTTCTTTACCTTTTAGTCTCTGTGTAATAGTTCTTAGAGCTCTTCCACTACGATGTCTAGCAGGAGGTATACCACTAATTTCATTATCAAAATATGTACTAACATGATATTGAAGCAACTCCCATAAATCCTCAACAATTAGCTGTGGAGCGCCAGCTTCACGATTCTCCAGTAATCGTTGATTAATCCTAATAATATCAACTAATTTGTGAGTAAGATCATCTTCTGACCTAATACCATTTTCAAGGGTGATACTAGGTCGAACACTAACTGGTGGAACTGGTAAAACCCAAAGAATCACCCACTCTGGACGAGCAAAATTAGGATTAATTCCTAGTAATCTACAATCATCTACTGTAATCTCCTTAAACCAACTATGAATGTCTAGTGGTGAGAGCTTATTTGTTTGCTTCTGACCTGTGTCTGCTTCAACCTCTTCATAATAAGTTGTAGGTTTTTCTAATCTAATCTTGTTTTGTTCTTCATTGCAATAAGTACAAGAATTCTTCTTAGCAGCTCTTTTCATGATTTCTTCAACAAGATCATAATCAGGAACACCCCACTGTTCCTCATATTCATCCATTTTTTCAACAATTTCTTTAATTTCAACAGGCTCAAGAAGAACGCGATGACAAGCACGACAGGTAGAGCGAAGAACCTTATAGATTAATTTGTTAAAACCAACATGAATAACAGGACGAGAAAGCTCAATATGACCAAAATGACCAGGACAACTACCAACCCTGGCTCCACAAGTTTTGCAGCGTTGACCAGGATCAATGGTACCAAGAAGACCGTCCATTAAACCGGAAGTAACAGGAGTACCATCAGCATCATAAGTGTCGGGAGTGATAATACGCTCAACAGAGAGCTTTCGAATTGTGTCGGGATCGAGGATGCCAAAACGTACACCTGAAATTGTCTTATAACTTTCAGAACTCATTCTATATCTCCAAAAATTTTTGAATCTATACTCTAACATACACTAATGTTAGATACCTTAACTCTTTTCCATTTCTAGTTGATAAAAACCTTTTGATTTTTAACACGATTTTCTCAATACATTTAATAGCTAAAATAACTAGTCTGAATACACTCAAATAAATCACCAATATTTTCAGCTACACCTTGCACATCTTGATATTTCTCAAAAACTTCTAGAATGTGCTCCATAACTATTGATGATTCGAGCAAATTAAACGATATTAGGACCACAAACTGATACTCTCGTATGAAGAACCAAATCATTTTTTCTGTGTTTAATTTACTCTCTCCCCTTACTATTGGAGAACAAAATGGATTACTATAATTTGTTAACAAGTTTTTTTAAGTTAAAATTAAATGTGTTGAAAATGAATCAAAGCGATGAAGAGTCAAAAATTATAGATGGTAGACTTTTTGCTCAAGAGTATTTAGAAAAAATTCTGAAACCACGATGCAAAATCTTTACTGAAGTTTATCAGAAATTCCCAAAATTGTCAACAATACTTGTTGGAGAAGATCCTGCTTCAGAATCGTACATAAAATTAAAAGACAGATTTTTTGAAAAATTATGTGTAGAATCAGAATTATTTCGTCTTCCTGAAGATATAACAGAGAAAGAACTACTCGAGTTTATAGATGCCCAAAACAAAGATGCGACAATAGATGGAATATTAATACAATTACCACTTCCAGATCATATTGACACCGATATAATAAATGAAAGTATAATTCCTAGCAAAGATGTTGAAGGAGTGTCTCCTAGTAATGTCTATGCTTGGGCAAAAGCAACCCCTAACCTGGTTCCTGCAACAGCTTTAGGAGTACTTGCATTGTTAAAATACTATCAAATTCCACTAAAGGGAAAACATGCTGTAGTAGTTGGACGAAGTATGATTGTAGGAAAACCATTAGCTCATTTGTTACTCAAAGAACACGCCACAGTTACTATTTGTCACTCTAGAACAAAGCCTCTAGAGAAACACACACGTGAAGCAGATATTCTTATTGCTGCTGTTGGTCGTACTCATGTTATAAAGCAAGGAATGATAAAAAAAGGTGCAGTGGTTATGGATGTAGGAGTAAATTTTGAAGACGGAAAACTTATTGGTGATGTTGATTTTGATGATCTCCTCACAGATGCTGATAGAATAACTCCTGTACCAGGTGGAGTTGGTCCTGCAACAACAAGCATGTTAGCGGGGAATTTGCTTTTAGCTTTTGAAATAAAAGAAGCACAACATGATATCGAGAAGATAAAGAGTATAAAAGAATACTACACAAACTATAGTAAGGTTTAGATTCGAGTAAATTTGTCTATCTTGCAAGAAATAATACACTTAGGGTTGATAAGATTAATAGACATGTACGATTAAATTTGGATGTAATGAATGATATAACTGAAACAAGATTTATTGAAATTGAGGAAAATAAATATGGAATAACAGTAGTATTTTTGGAAAATGCTATCTCTCTATTCATCTATGAAGAATCACCGATTTTTGGTACTTTCAGTGTTTCTGTACCTGGAACTTCTATCATGCCAGCTTCTACCCTTTATATAACTGGATCAAAGAACGAGCAATTTGTAAGAATCATAGGAGAAAGACTAGCTACAAAACTTCAGAAGTTAGTTTTGGTTTCTTTAAATATAGAAGATATTTCCGGTGATTTACTCACGAAAATAATGAGTAAAATTGAATCAGAAATTTTAGAAGAGAATAAAGAATAACATCTAGTTTTCTTGAAATAGCGTTTGAATAAAAAAAGGGAAAAGTGTAGTTATTTTCCTTTATTTTAAGATCGATAACCCAGGGTATAATGGGAATTGCTTAGTAAGCTCCAAGATATCTTCTTTAACTTTAGCAGTTACTTCAGAGCTTCCCTTTGCCTTAATTACTTTTGCAAGGCCTTCTGCTATTACCTTCATTTCTGATTCTTTCATTCCTCTTGAAGTTATGGCAGGTGTTCCAAGTCTTAAACCAGAAGGATTGAAAGGACTTGAAGGTTCATAAGGAACTGTATTTTTATTCAAAGTTATACCAGCTTCATCTAAAGCTGTTTGAATTGGTCCTCCTTTTCCGATTAAATCTTCAGGACGCAAATCAATTAGAATAAGATGATTATCTGTTCCATTAGTAACTAGCTTTATATCAAGGGTCATCAATTCATCTGCTAATACTTTAGCATTATCTACAATTTGTTTGGCATAATCCTTAAATTCAGGTTTCATGGCTTCTGCAAATGCAACAGCTCTTGCTGCAGTTGAGTGATCATGAGGACCTCCTTGTAAACCAGGAAATACAGCTGAGTCTATTAAACGAGCCAGAGTAAATGGTTCCCCTGATTTTGTTTTCTTTTCAGGGTGATGAATCTCATGCAATCTATCTTCAGTCTTACACATTATGATTGCACCACGTGGTCCTCTAAGACTTTTGTGAGTTGTAGTTGTTACAACATCAGCATAAGGAACAGGGCTTTCATGGACTCCACCGACTATTAAACCCGCTATGTGAGAAATATCTGCAAGTTGATAAGCATCAACTTCTTCTGCGATCTCTTGGAAGGCTTTGAAATCTATTTTTCTGGGATAAGCAGTTAAACCCGATATAATCATCTCAGGTTTTTCCTTTCTAGCTAGTTCGTGGATTACCGCCATGTCTAGCATTTCTGTCTCTTTATCAACATCATAGCTAACACAAACATAATTCTTACCAGAGAAGTTTACATGACTTCCATGAGTAAGATGCCCACCCGAAGTTAGACTAAAACCTAAGAATTTATCTTTTAGATTTAGTAAAGCAAAGAAAACAGCTTGGTTAGCTGGAGAGCCTGAATAAGGTTGAACGTTAACATGTTCACATCCAAAGAGCTTCTTTGCACGTTCTATTGCAAGAATCTCAACTTCATCCACAATTTCATTTCCACCATAGTATCTTTTTTTTGGATAACCTTCAGAGTATTTGTTAGTGAAAACACTACCCATAGCCTGAAGAACAGATCGATAAGTGTAATTCTCTGAAGGAATAAGTTCTATACCTTCTTCTTGACGTTTTAACTCTCTAAGTAGCATATCGGCAACTTCAGGGTCAGTATTAGCTATATCATTCATTAGATTCATTTTTAACCTCTAATGAATATCTCATAGTTTTCTTTAAATATTTTTTTAAATAGATACAAATAAAAAACACTCTCAAAATTAAAATGGGATCAATCTTTCATAACCCTTGTTACCTTTTTCTTCTTTTGTTGTTGCATCAATTATGACTTTAATTGTGGTATTATCTTGTGCATTTCTTGACGGATCAAGAGATGAACCTCGAACATTATCAATTATAATAATGTCCTTATTCCCAGCTCTAGTCATTGTTGCCCATTCAACAGCCCTGGGATTATGTACATCAATATCTTCATTCACAATTGTGCACCATTTAAGCGAAGGATGTGCAGCAAAAGCAGCTAAGGCTACGTTCTTGGCGTCTCCAAGTTTTTGTGGTGTCACTGATACAACAGCATGGAGCCACCCAGAACCGCCTGGTGTTAAATATACATCATGTACTTTTGGAACTACCTTCGAAACGTAATTGTAAATCTGTGTCTCTCTTGGAAATCCCATTAAGATAAAATGCTCTTCATAGGAAGGTAAAATGGTTTGGAATATTGGATTGTCTTTATGATAAAGTTTCTCGATTTCAACAATTGGTTGTTTTCGTATGTGATCCGCCGTACCGGTAATGTCAACAAAAGGTCCTTCTTCATATGTCTTATCTTTGATTATTTTGCCTTCTAGAATGAACTCGACATCAGTTGGAATAACTATATTGTATCTCGGAGTTTTGGCTACATTCAACTTACCTTTTAGAAGGGTGTTTGCTACAGACATTTCAGAATGATTGATAGGTAAGGGAGAAGAGGCAGCTAAACCTAAAATAGGATGATATCCTACAGCTATTGCTACAGGAGTGTCTTCTCCATTCTTAGAGTTCTCAACATAGATGTGATGCAAATCTCTTGGAACTAAGCGAATAGCACCTCTTTGATTATCTATAACCATAATACGATGAATACTAGCATTATAAACGTTGGAATCAGGAAATTTGGCAAAGACTATTCCTGATGTTAAGTATTTTCCCCCATCATTGCTGAAGAATTTAGGAATAGGCAGTTCAGAAAAATTACCCTTTTTTTGGTTTTGAAAAGTAGTATTTTCCACAACCTCTTCAGGTTCAACAGGATTCTGAAGTGCTTGTAAAAACTCCTGATGATGTTTACTTGAATTTATTATATCGCCTAATTGATTTCTTGTAGTGAGTAAGTTGCCTACTAAAGGAAAGGAAACTTCGTTAATGTTCTTGAAGAAAACCGCTTTTTCTTCATGTTTCTGCAAATAAGCAGTAACTTCTTTATCTAAATTAACAACTTCTTCAATTTCAACAATTGAATCAGATTTTATTAGAGAGTCTAGATATGGCTTCAAGCTCATAAAATCACAGCGATATGATTGAACAAATAACAAAGGATACAATGATTTATATATCTTGTTAGAAAGAAAATCGTTAGCAAAATGCTCCCTAAACAGCGGGGATTGCCGAGTGGTCAAAGGCGCTAGATTCAGGTTCTAGTCCTTAGTGGTTCGGGAGTTCGAATCTCCCTCCCCGCACCACAATTTAATCAAAACAATTTTTAACACAGAAGAAGAATTCAGAATAAGATGAAAATTGGAATTATGAGTGATTCTCACGATAATTTGAAAAATATCAAAAAAGCAATTGAAATATTCAAGAAACAAGGAGTAGAAGTTATTTTGCATGCTGGTGATCTCATCTCTCCTTTCTGTATCCCTCTTTTTGAAGATTTCAGCAGAAATTTTTTCCTTTGTGCAGGTAATAATCTTGGAGATACTAAATTTTTAGAAAATTTGATAGAAGGAATTGGTACATATTACTCTGAAATAGGAGAAATTGAACTTGATAATATCAAATTAGCACTTTATCATGGAACCCATGAACCTATTATAAGAGCTCTCTTTGATTCTCAAAATTACGACTATATAATAACTGGTCATACTCACCACAAGGAGATGAAAGAAAAAGGAAAAACAATTCTGATTAACCCGGGAGAAACCTTCGGAGATTTGTATGGAACCGCAACTATTGCAATTCTTGATACTGATAATCGGAAAGTAGATTTTCATGAATTGATATAATTGAATCGAGTGAATGGTCTCAACATGTTTCCGAAAATCCCCATTATATCCAAAGAAATAGAAGCTTATATTACAGATTTGCTTGGAGAAAACATAACTAGCAAATATTTTAACAATATAAGTACACCAATGGAAGAATATACGCTTCATGTGTATAAAAATGAAAAAATAATTGATGAAATACTGCAAACACTACAAAGAAATAAATTCCAAGCCAGTGTTCATAGGGAGTATTCAAATTTAATAATCTGCTCTCCTAATGGACCATTTAAACTTGACTCACAATCAAATTTGAAGAAAATAGTTGTAGATACGAAAGCTTCAGAAATGATATATCAGGGCGCTGATGTTTATGTACCAGGTGTGAAAAGAGCTAATAAAGTCAAACAAGGGGATATTGTTCAAGTTGTCAATCAACAGAATATACATGTTGCAAATGCAGAAGCACAAATGAGTCAAAAAGAAATGTTAGAGAATAGAAAAGGTTTGGCTGCAAAGAATCTTCAATCTCCCTATGTTGTTCCAAGTGTTGAACAACTTAATCTAGACAACTTACCCATTTATTTTCAAAGTTTTCCTGCATATTTAGCAAGTTTAAATTTAGAACCAAAAGCTGATGAAAGAATACTGGACTGCTGTGCTGCCCCAGGTAATAAAACAATTCATCTTAGTGAGATAGCAGGGGATAAAGCTAGAGTAGTTGCTGTTGATAGATCTAAGAATCGATTAAGGAAATTAAGTGAAAAAATCGATAAATTTAGAATTAAGAATATTGAAATTACATCAGGAGACATTATAGAATTAAGCAAAAAATGGAATATAAAATTCGATAAAATATTAATAGACCCCCCTTGTACTGCTTTAGGTTTAAGACCAAGGTTGTCAATAAACACCACTAAAGAAGCTATCAAATCAATGTCGAGATATCAAAAGGCTATATTTCATGCATGCAATGAATTGATAAAACCTCAAGGAGAAGTTATTTACTCTACTTGTACTATTTCAAGAGAAGAAAATGAAGATGTGATAACATATGCAAATGAGAAGCTTGGTTTTGAAACAATAGAACAAAGGTATAGACATTCGGATTATGCTTCTGTTGTAGAAGATTCGAAATATCCTGTTCAAAGATTTATACCTGGGATTCACAAGACTCTTGGTTATTTTATTGCAAAAATGCGTAAGATTTAAACAAATACCAAACTTTTTTTAATTTGCTATTCTTCCTTTTCTTGTAATGCCCTCTACAATAAAAGATTCATGTATCCTAATACGAAGCTCAAGTAATAAAGATGCACAAAGATTAGCTGTCGATGCTTATAATAAATTGAAGGAAAAGAATTTTAAAGTATTTTTGGATCCTCTTTTATCAAAAGAAGTGAATGATGTCAACAAGGTATGTCTAGATGATAAAATTGATTTTATATTTGTATTTGGTGGAGACGGAACAATCCTAAAAACATATGCTAACTGGAAAAATGTTCCTATTCTTGGTATCAACTGTGGAAGAGTGGGATTTCTAACGGAAATTACTCCTGAAGAGTTCGAGGGCGCTATAGAGAAACTCGAGAAGAAAGAGTATTTCGTGGAAACCAACAGTACATTATCAATATCTACAAAAACATATCCTACAATTTCTGCAGCGAATGATGTCGTTGTGACTTCAGATAAAATAGGACAAATGATTCTTCTAAGAATCGAAGTGAATGAGAAATTCTTGTATACTGTGCATGGTGATGGGTTAATAATTGCAAGTTGCGTGGGGTCTAGTGCATATTCGTTATCTGCTGGTGGTTCTTTAATAATGCCCAAAGTTGATGCTTTTACTCTCGTACCTATCTGTCCTTTCTCAAAAAGAGTGATTCCTATAGTTGTTCCATCAACAGCTAAAATCACTGTAAAAAATCTAAGTAAATATAGAGCTGGTAAGGTTGTGATAGATGGACAATCTTTCTATAGTCTTGGTCATAAAGAAACCATAAAAGTGGATAAATCAAATGAATCCATAAATTTTGTAAGATTTTCGGATAATTATGTAACTCGAGTAAGAGATAAATTATTACGATTTAATCCTGATGATATTGATGAGTAAAGAGGATTCAAAAGAGCAGAAATATCTTATTATCGATTCTACTGCTATAATTCATGTGATGTCTAAAGAAGATTTTTCTGACGAAAATACAACATTAGTTTTTCCTGAAAGCCTTAGAAATGAGATTCAATCATTTCAAGCAGAAGCAGTTTTTGAGACTTTAAAAGCAGATGATAGGTTAATTTTCTCCACTCCCTCTTCACAATCTCTTAAGAGAGTTGAATCAATGGCAGAAAAAACGTGCGATAATGTTAGTCTATCTGAGACTGATCTTCAAGTTATTGCAATCGCATTAGATTTTCCAAATTCCACTGTTGTGAGTGATGATAATGCAATTCAGAATGTCTGTTTCTATCTAGAGATACCCATCAAATCATACTCATTTAAAATTAAAATGGCAAGAGAATATTACTGGAAATGCACAGTCTGTAGACAAAGATACAAAACAAAACAAAATCAATGTATAGAATGTGGGAGCCCTACAATACGGCTATTTGTTAAGAAAAAATTATCATGACTATTAATTCTTAAAGAAGAGATTCCAACAATTCAATGAGTGCTACAATAAATCGATCATTTACACTGGAATCCCCTAGAGTTACTAGAAAAGTCTCATCTCGATGCTTAAATGTTGGGAACTCCCCAAAAGTACGAACTATAATCCCTTTACTACTAAGCTGTTCATATAATTCTTTAACATTATTCTTATACTTAATGAAGAGAAAATTGGTATCACTTCTGTAAACCTTCAAACCATTTAACATTTTCAAATGCTCAAAGACTCTTTTTCTTTCAGCAACAAAACTGTTAATTAATTCCACAAATCTGTAAGGAGTCTGTAAAATGTAATTGGTCAGTAATAGATGTATGGGGGGAATTTCTTCAAAAGAGTAAGCCTCCTTTAAAACATTCACGAAAGAAGGCTCAGCTATCAGATATGCACAAGACGTAGCACCCAATCCCCAAGCTTTAGAAAATGAACGAACTATTGTCAAATTAGTATAATTCTTGACTTGATTAACTAGAGAATACTTACCAAATTCGACATAAGACTCATCAACTATGATTGGAATTTGTGTTTCTTTTACAAGTGATAAAATATCATTTTCATTAAGCTGATTAGCTGTGGGGTAATGAGGAGAAGAAAAAATTACAGCCTTTGGTTTTGTTGAATCTATTTTTTTCAACATCTCATCTAAATTCAACTCAAATCTTTCTGTTAGATTAATACCTTGAATTTTCAGTTTCTGGTTATTTGCAATTTTGTAATAGATTTCTTTATCCGGAATTAGTAACATTATCGAATCTTCAGGTTTAGTAATTGTAGATACGATTCTTTGAATAAGTTGATTATGTGTTAATCCTGGGTAAATTGCAGTAGTTTCAACACCTAAGAATCGAGAAATTTCTTCAATAAACGAGTAATAATCAATAGGATAGCTTTCCCTCGGATCAATTGATTGAATTTCCTTAACAAGCATTTTCCGTATTAGCGAAGGGGGAATAAAGAGATTGTCTCCCAAACTAAGATCAAGAATCTGATCTAGTGATAAATTATATTTCTCCGCTATTTCTTGTCTTTTCTTCAATCGTTCAAGTGCATATTGCGTTAATGAAATCTTATGTGACAGAAATTTCACCTATTTCTTTGGAGACTAACTATTCTTGAATCTAGAATTAAAAAAATCTATTGGTGAAGTAAAGGTTAGTATATTTTTATAAATTACATGGTAGGAAATGTTATTAAATATATGAAAAGAGCAAAACTAAAAAGGAATTATAGATATTTTGTATAATAGATTGGTGTAACTATATGGTTCACAAATTTACAGTTGAGTTTCCAGAAAGAATATGGAATGCAGTAAAAGAAAAGAAAGGTTCAGGATCAATCAAAGATTTCTTAATACGTTTGATTGAAAAAGAATTTGAACTTAGAAAAATCAAAGCTTTTATTTTAGCAGGAGGGGAAGGAGCGAGATTGAAGCCAATAACAGAATCAATACCTAAAGCTATGATTCCTGTAGGCTACAAACCATTACTTGAATATAACCTTGATTTGATAGCAGATAGTGGAATAACAGACGTTGTGCTGCTTATTGGAAAGCTGGGAAACAGGATAATGAAACATTTTGGGCAGAATTGGAATGGATTGGAACTAAGTTATGTAAGTGAAGCTACAAACCTAGATACTGCAGGAGCAATATACAATGCAAAAAATTTAATTTCAGGAACGTTTATTGTGATGAATTCGGATATTTTAACTAACATTAATTTGTCAAATGTAATTGATTATCACAAAAAGCAAAAAAACGAAAAAATTGCAACAATCTGTGGGATTGGTGTAAATAGTTATTACCAATTAATGGGAAAAACTAGTGAAAAAGGATTATTTTCAGATTATGGGGTATTCTATGTTAATGATACATCGGATTGTCAAGTAGTGAAATTTGAAGAAACACCAACAAAAACTCAGCTAAATGGCTACATCAATACAGGTATCTATGTTTTTGAGCCACAAATTGTTGATTATTTGACTGAATCTGAAGGAAAATCGATTTCAAATGATATTATTCCAATGCTCATCAAAGATGATCAGCTTAAGGCATACATCTCACCAAAAAATGCTTTTTGGATTGATGTAGCACACCCAGAAAGATGGAGTAAAGCGTGGGATGTTCTTTTTTCTGGAGCAGTAGAAATATAACTAAGAGTTTTCGGAATTCATAGTTTTCTTACTTATTGATAAAGGATTAAATTGAACTACAACATTAACTCAAAAGTGCAAAAATTTAAGAATTTAAGGATGAAATCAGCACAACTATAATGAAGGTGTCATTTCATGGATATAAATCGAAGTATACGAATTGCTGTTGATACTGGCAAGGTTTCATTTGGAGCAGAAACATCAAAAACAGCTCTAATGAATAAACAAGCAAAACTAGTAATTGTTGCACAAAACTGCCCTGCAGAAATAAAAGAAGATGTAAATCATTATGCTACTCTTTCAAAAATTCCAATATTGGATTTTAAAGGATCTTCTCTTGATCTAGGTGAAATTTGCGGAAGACCTCATTTCGTAGCAGTCTTAACTGTTTATGAAATAGGAGATAGTGATATCCTTAAAGCTGTCAAAAAATGATAAAGGTGGGGGAATAAACCCAATGCTAACGAACCATGAAAATCTTATAATGGAATTAGTACATTGGTCTCCATTTTATAATCAAAAGGAAAAAACAACAACATCTCCAAATATGTTTAAATATAATCTTCCGCTTAAGAAGAACAAGATTTAATTATATATCTCTGGGAAATATCAGTGTAAAGTGCTCAAAAACCCGTAATAGAAGAATTAAAATAAAAAACCTTAATCATATGGATGAATAATATGCCAGCTGTAAAACTCTCACAAACAGAAATGCAGTATATAACAATCCTCCAAGGGATTGTAAATGTTACAATTATGGACTGCATTGTAGATGAAGAAGATAACAAAGTTGTTTTTGTTGTATCAGAAGGTCAGGCTGGTTTAGCAATAGGAAAAAGAGGAGTTAACATAAATCGTCTTAAAGAATTAATCTCCAAAGACGTAGAGATAATTGAACATTCATCTGATCCTGTTAAGTTTATTCAAAATTGCTTTTTACCCATAGCGATAAGAGAAATTAATCTCCAAGAAAGAAGGAATGGTAAAGCAGCTACCGTGGAAGTAGATAACAAAGACAAGGGAAGAGCAATAGGTCGAAATGGAAAGAACATAAACAAAATTAAGAACCTAGTTCTGAGACAATTTGATATTTCTGATGTAATGATAAAACAATAGTTTCAATCATTTTTCTATTTGCTTTCATTCACTAGAAAGTATTTTATTTACAAACTGATAGTATGTTCATATTAAATTGAAAATAAGCAATTAAGTAGGTTATATTAAATGAATACAAACTCTCTTTCCGATAATGAAAAATTAACAAAATTATTCTCTCTAATAAAAAAGGAGGAAGAACTATCTGAAATTGCGGAAAATGAGATTATATCATTATTTGATTCTAGAGGGGAAAAAGCTGCTAAAATACTAAAAGAGGCGAAATTGTATAAACTAGTTTTAGATGAAGATATGGTATTATGGGAGGTTGAGGGAAAGAGTAAACGATATATCATAATCGATAAAAATTTTTGTGAATGTACTGATTTTCAGGTAAGGGTGTTGGGAAGAGAAGAGAAAACTCTTTGTTATCATCTCTTAGCAAAAATAATAGGAGAAAAATTTGAACTGTATGATTCGAAAGCATTAACAGATGAAGAGTATGATAAATTGCTTGAGAGTAGACTCTGAACCGGATGTTTTCCAATAGTTCCTAAAGCTAATATTGATGTATTCTAGGCAATATCTTCCAATTCAATATGTGGAGCAATACCCAAACTCATCAATTCTTGCAACAGAAGCTTAAATGCATAACTTATGATTACTTTGGAAACAGGGGTTTCTTCTTTACAAACGGGACAATGATAACGATCGCGGTTACGATCATACATAGCTAAAAATCCACATTTTGAACAGATTAGAGCGTCGGTTTTATCTGATTCGTCAAGTAATCTTTCTTTGAGAAGAATAGATGTACCATGTCCTATAAGACAATCTCTTTCCATTTCACCAAATCTCAAACCACCTTCTCTAGCTCTACCTTCAGTGGGTTGTCTAGTTAACATTTGTATGGGACCTCTTGCACGAGCATGAATCTTGTCCTGAACTAAATGATGGAGTTTTTGATAAAACTGCGATCCTACAAAGATATTTCCTTCTAGTCGTTTTCCTGTTTTACCATCATACATTACTTCTCTACCAAGTGGATGTAATCCGCCCTTTTTTAGCTCCTGATGCAATTCAGATAATTTTGTGTTGCTGAAAGCGGTACCATAAACCGCATTACCCCTCTGTGCTGCTCCTTTCCCTGCAATTAATTCCATTAACATACCTATTGTCATTCGAGAGGGAACTGCATGTGGATTAATTATTATATCTGGAACAACGCCTGATTCAGTAAAAGGCATATCTTCTTGAGGAACAATTAAACCAATAACTCCTTTTTGTCCATGACGCGATGCGAACTTATCCCCAATCTCAGGAACACGTTCCGATCTAACCCTAACTTTAACTAATCTATTTCCTTCGTTAGTGTCTGTCAAAACAACTACATCTGATATTCCTCTTTCTCCATGCCTTATTGCTTTACTTGTTTCTCTTCTATTTTGAGGTGGAACATCAAATTCAGTATATTCTTCTAAGAATCTAGGGGGACTTGTACGGCCTATAAGAACATCTCCTCTATTTCCATCAACTGATATTTCGGGTTCTATAATTCCATCCTCACCAAGATGTACATACTGTGATTCGTCTTTGTATCCTCTCACGGTATCATCTGGTAATTCAAAAGTGTCTTCTTGACCATTTGGATATTTTCTCTCCTCTGCATCGTATGTTCTGTAGAAAGTACTTCTTCCTAATCCTCTTTCAATAGCTGCTTTGTTGATTAGTAAAGCATCTTCCATGTTATAACCCTCATAAGATAATATTGCTACAATAAAGTTTTGACCTGCTGGACGACTCTCAAAATGAATTGCATCCATTCCATGAGTCTTTACCAGGGGTTTTTGAGGATAATGAAGAATGTGGGCACGAGTATCCATCCTATACCTAAAATTAGCAGAAAAAATACCTAAAGCTTGTTTAGCCATTCCTGCTTCATAGACATTGCGATCGGATCTATTGTGCTCTGGGTATGGTATTAGAGAGGCACAGATACCTAAGATTGTACTTGGTGTAATTTCCATATGAGAATTATCAGTTTTAATATTATTTTCATCAATTGCTATGAACAAGTTTTCTTCTTCTTCAGCATCAACATATTCTATTACTTGATTTCTTAGAAGGTCTGACCAAGACCATTTTCCGCTTTTGATCCAGTTATTCATTTCTTTAGTTAATTGAAGTGTTCCATCCTCTATAATAATGAGAGGACGTCTTACTCGTCCTGCGTCACAATTGATCAAAACCTCATTGGTGTCATCATAATGAGCAACATTGACCTCGTGGTGGATGTCTCCAGCTTTACGTTTATCAATAAGTTGTTTTCGAAAGTCATCTCCTTTTTCAACGACACCGAGAAAACTACCATTCAAGAAAATTTTACAAACACTAGGATCAGCTACCATTTTTGCTAAAGGTGAACTGGGATCGGTCAAATCTTTAGGTTTGATTTTATTTAATCCTAAATCATTTACTAGCTTTTTCTCAATATCCTTTTCGTCTAATCCTACACTAATATAAGCTTGCAATGCTAAATTCTTAACTAAACCACAGTTAGGACCTTCTGGTGTTTCGTTAGGACAAATTTTACCAAAATGAGTGGGGTGAAGATCTCTTGCCTCGAAATGTGGTTGACTTCTGCTCAAAGGGCTAACTACTCTTCGAAGATGGCTTAATGCTGACATATAATTTGTTCTATCAAGTAGTTGGCTGACACCTGATTTTCCACCAGTCCAATTCCCTGTAGCTAATGCATGTCGAAGCCTTTCTGTTATAAGATCAGCTCGTACAGCGGTCTTTAGATTTGGTCTTCGACCCCTTACTGTAACTCTCTCCAGTTGATATTTTATATCACGGCAAAGTGCATGAAACGCAACACGATATAACATTAATAGAAGATCACCTGCTAGTTTTAACCTTTTGTTTGCATAATGATCTTTATCGTCCTCATTTCTTACCCCTGCTTCTAATTCTAGCAATCGTTGTGCCATTCGAGCTAAGAAGAAAGCTTTTTTCAATCTTGATTCTTCATCGCTACCGAGATGTGGCAATAAATATTTATCCAATACTTGCATAGCTCTGTTAATACGATATTCTTTTGTTTGTCCAACAGCTACTCTCTTACCTATATAATCAAGTGCCTCTTCAGTTGTATCTATTTCAGAGGATTCTCTCATAAGGATGGACATTACCCTTGTCCTAAGCTTTGGTGTTGGACTTATGGCCATTGCAATCATATCATCTCTCTCAATTCCTAATGCACGCATAAGAAGAATGAGCGATATTTTTCTTGGCATACTTGGGAAACTCACTCGTAATTGTCCATCATTTGTGTGTTCCACCGTTACTGGCGCTCTAAAGCCATGAATTACGCTGAAAACCTTAGCTTCACTGGTTACATTTCCTTTGCTACTAAGTTTTTCAATCAGTATTCTATTGGGTGCCAAATCCTCTTGAGTTACTATAACACGCTCACTACCATTTACTAGAAAGTATCCTCCTGGATCTTTAGGGTCCTCACCCAATTTTATTAGTGATTCTGGTGAACGGTTATAGAGCTGGCATTTCTTGGATTTTAACATAATTGGCAAGTATCCAATAAAAACATTGATGGTTTCTAGAGGTATCTCAACTCCATCTTCGGCTCCTCGACGAATTGGAGTCATAAAAAGATTCAATCTAGATGCGTATGTAAGGTTTCTAATTCTAGCCTCCATAGGATAGATAGAACTTTGAGAACCATCAGCTTCACGAACTGTGGGTTCTTCAACCTCAACTCTTTCTAATTTAACATAAAATTCCGAATCCTCAGGTTCAATAACTTTGATTTCATCAATAACCGACTGCAATCCATTTTCAATAAAATCATTAAAAGAATCAAGATGCTGTCGAACTAAACCCAATTCATCAAACATTGCATTAATTAATATCCAACGACTATTGATATCTGTCTTACTTTTTTTTGTAGCCATCTAAACACCTATAGGTCAGCAAAAATTAAAATGTCCTCGCAAATATGTGGAAATTTGATATAATAAAAAGCTTATGAATTAAGACTTAAAAAATTGATTAGAAAATTATGTATCAGAATAGAAAATGGTTGACCATGGATATCGAATAGCGATTTCGCTAACAACTCGTTTGACCTTTTGTTTTTCTGGTGTGTCATCATAAAATAGCAAAACTACTTTTCCCCCTCTACTTCTTTTAAATTTCTGATAAACTGTTTTTGGTGAGTTAACTAAATCAAAAACAATTATCATATCTGTTTGTGGAATATCTAAATCCCTTTCACCTATGGGAGACAGAATGAGAGCTGTTCTACCGTCAAAATCTTTGAATTTCTGGATTATTTCATTCTTGTTTTTTGTTCTCCCAGTAACTTGAAACACTGTAAGTCCTTCTTTTTCTATCAATTCTGATAACGAACTAACCGTTGAAAGAAATGAACAAAGGATTGTGGTTTTTTGATTCTGTTTTGCTATCTCTAATGCTTCAAGCTCTTTTCCACTACTTTTTGGTAAATTACTAAGATCGTCTTTACTAAAACCGTATCTGATGAGATAGTTATAGTATGTGTTAGCAGGCATTGAATACACATACTTCCGTAATAATAGCAAACGATTAAGTTTCTCAATAAGATTAGTATCAATGGAAAGCATTGGTAAAACATTGAAAAAATTCTTCTTTAGCTTGTAAAGATCTTTAGGGGAAGTTTCAGAAACTTCTTGGATAATTTCTTCTCTAACCTCTTCTATTTTAGAAGTAAGCATTTGGATGATTTCTGCTGTTTTTTCATCAATGATTGGATGTATATGAACTTCTGTGTTTTTAATATAATCCTTTAAATCAGTGTCAAGAAAATCTTCAATAGAAATAACTGAACTCTTAGGAATAAACTCTGTTAGAGTTTTCAATTCGTTTCTTAGATGAAGCTGATTCTCGTCTAGAATTACGTGTTCATCACGAAGGGTTCCACTCATTCCAATGAAATGAGATTCAGACATTTGCTGAATTAATTTATTCCAAGGAACACATAGAACTCTACGCTGAGATATTCGTTTTATTATCTGATCGACTTCATTAATTATTACTATATTGAATTCTTCCGCAAGTTGAGGGAATTTTTTGAGAGTATTTGAAAAAACTATTGGAAGGGTTAAGATAACTCTATTATTTTCAATAATATACTTTCTATAGTTAGAATTTAAACCACTTTTTATAATCGCTAATCCCTCAATTCCACCATATTCTTTCTCCAGGTAGCTACTAGTTTCTTCAAGTGAAGAATGGGTTTGAAGAAAGACTACTACCTTCTGTTCTTTAAAAATCTCGGAAAGAAGACGGTAAACTAAAACTCGCTTACCCATCCCACAATCTAGCTCAAGAATAACGCTTTGATCTGACTCTATTTTTTTTGCAATTTCTTGAATGATAAAGGTCTGATATTCACGAGATTCTAAAGGCAAAACCAATCACTTTGTTATATGGATATTAGTATATAAAGGAGTATAAAGCCTGTATTCATAAGGTTACAAGTCTATTTTAATGTGTTTTTGTACTGTTTTAGCTAGTTTTAGTGATTGATCCGTTTTTTCATGTAGATTAAAAGCGATTGGGGATATGCTAATGCCTTTCTTATGTATAACTGCCCAAGAATCAGTGTTCTCTGGAAACGTTTTCTTTCTTTCGCCCCAAAGCCAAAGATATGTTAATTTTCTGGGATCCTTCTTTTCTACCATGTAATTATCGTATTTGTAAATTGTTGGTTCTGTCACATATATCTTGGTTTCATTAGTGATTTCTGTAGGATAATTCACATTGAGAAAAGCTAATTCTTTTGGCCAATCCAATTCTAAAGCTAGTTCAACAATCTCCTTGGATATCCGCGCAAAATGATCAAAATCAATTCCTCTTTGATCAATTAATTGTGCATCATCAGAAACATCAGCTGAAAATGCGATGGCAGGAACGTTGTTAAAGGCTGCTTCAAAAGCTGCAGCACATGTTCCACTTGTAAGAATAGAATGAATTGATGAATTATCTCCATAATTAATTCCACTTACTACGATATCTGGTTTTTTTTTCAAAACGTGGAGACCAACCAGAACATTATCTGCGGGAGAACCTGTAGTACTGTACCCAGTAGAACCATCTTCAAAATTAAAGGAGTAAAAACGAATAGGTTTATGAAATGTAAGAGCTTTGGAGACAGCTGAACTAGGTTCAGCGGGAGCAAAACACTCTACTTTACCAATTTCATTGAGATACTTTCTTAATGAGTAAAGACCTTGAGATTTAATTCCATCATCATTAGTCAATAAAATTATTTTATCTTTCACACAAAAAATAACTTGTGCTGTTAGTTAAACTTTATCTTTGAAAAGAAATTCTGTTAAAACATAACCTTAAAAATTCGTTTCTAATTGGATGAATTGTAGGTGTTATTTAATGACAGAAAAATATGTCTATAAATTCTTTAGTAAGGATTTAAGTGAAGGAAAAGCAGATATGAAACCTTTACTTGGTGGTAAAGGAGCAAATCTTGCTGAAATGATTAGTTTAGGCTTACCAGTTCCTCCTGGTTTTGTGATTTCAACTACTGCTTGTATTCATTTTTTGGAAAAGAATGAAACTTATCCTGATGGTTTATCAGGACAAATTGATCAAGTAGTACAAGAATTAGAAGAATTCATGGGGAAAAAACTTGGAGATAATAATGACCCTCTTTTAGTTTCCGTAAGAAGCGGTGCGGTTGTTTCTATGCCAGGAATGATGGATACTGTTCTAAATTTAGGTTTGAATGATTCTTCAGTTGAAGGGCTAGCTAGAGCATCAAATGATTCTAGATTTGCTTACGATTCGTATAGAAGATTCATATACATGTATGCTGATGTAGTAAAAGGTGTCAGTAAAGCATATTTTGAGAAAGAATTTGAGTTATTAAAGGAAAAACTAAGTGTAGAATCCGATACAGATGTACCCGCTGAAAACTTAAAAGAACTAATTCAAAAATTCAAACAAATATACAAGGAACACTTGAGTGAAGATTTTCCACAAGATCCCAAGCAACAATTAGATGACGCAATTCGAGCAGTTTTTAGAAGCTGGAATACTAAAAGGGCGATTGATTATAGAAATCACCAAAACATTGCGCATGATTTAGGAACAGCTGTTAATGTTATGACAATGGTTTATGGTAATCTTGGAGAAACTTCTGCAACCGGAGTAGCTTTTACAAGAAATCCATCAACAGGTGAGAAGCATCTATATGGTGAATATTTAGTAAATGCTCAAGGAGAAGATGTTGTAGCAGGTATTCGAACTCCAATATCAATTGAAAAACTAAAAGAAAGTATGCCCAAATTATATGATGAACTTGCTGAGATATCAGAATTATTAGAGCAAAGATATAGCGATATGCAAGATATGGAGTTTACAATTCAACAAGGGAAGCTTTACATGCTTCAAACAAGAAACGGTAAAAGAACAGGGATTGCTGCAGGGCAAATAGCTTATGATCTCGTAGAAGAAGGCTTGATTAACAAGGAAGAGGCGATTCTTAGAATAGAACCAAGCGATGTTGAAAATGCTCTGTTTCCATCAGTTGATTGGTCAAAAATAAATCCAAATGCTCCTATAAAACAAGTTAAAGAATCTCTTGCTAACAAATATTTAGGTTCAGGTCTCGCAGCAGGTGCAGCAGCAGCTACTGGTATAGCGATATTTGATGCAGATAAAGCAGAAGAGGTTGCAAACAAAAATCAAGATGTTATTTTGGTTAGAGTGGAAACCACACCAGAAGATTTTCATGGAATGGCAGCAAGCAAAGGTATACTAACAATGAAAGGCGGTCTTACAAGTCATGCTGCAATTGTAGCACGTCAAATCGGTAAAGCATGTATTGTTGGTAGTGAAAAAGGTGGTATATCAATTGATGTTGCGAAACGCGTGATGACTGCAAACGGAATTACTGTTAAAGAAGGTGACTGGATTACAATCGATGGTGAAGATGGATCCATCTATGCTGATAAACTTCCAACAAGGCCAGCAGAATTACCAGAATCAATGCTTACATTGCTTAACTGGTGTGATGATTTTGCAAAAATTGAAGTAAGAGCAAATGCTGACAAACCAGATCAATTTGTTAAAGCTCTAGATTTTGGTGCGAAAGGAGTTGGTCTATGCAGAACAGAACATATGTTCTTTGACAATCTAGATTTAGTTAGAGGAATGATTTTAGCTAAAGATGAAAATGAACGCAAGCATTATGTTGACCAACTTGAACCAATTCAACGAGAAGATTTTGAAGGAATATTTGACGTTTCAGAAGGTCTCCCAGTTATTATTCGTTTGATTGATCCTCCTTTACATGAGTTTCTACCAAGTGAAGAAGAACTTCTTATTGAAATTTATGAAGATAAATTGAAAGGGAAAACTGATGAAGAGTTAAAGGAACAATATAATCTGTTGGACATTGTAAGAGATATGAAAGAACAGAATCCAATGCTTGGCTTGAGAGGCTGTAGACTTGGTATTACTATGCCTGTTGTAACTGAAATGCAATCTCGTGCAATATTCAAAGCAGTTGCTAATATTCTAAAGAAAGGAAAAGACGTTTACCCTGAAGTAATGGTTCCTCTGATTGGTTTTGATAAGGAGTATCTAGATCAAAAGACAATAATTGATCGTATTGCAAAAGAAGTAATGGAAGAAGAGAATCTGCAATTCAAATATCTCGTTGGGACGATGATCGAAGTACCTCGAGCTGCTTTGACTAGCAGAGAAATTGCAGGAGGAGAAAATGGTGCAAAATTCTTCAGTTTTGGAACAAATGATTTGCATCAAATGGCTCTTGGTTTTAGTAGAGATGATGCAGGAACCTTTATTTCAAAATATATGGAAAAAGGTATTTTAGAAACTGATCCTTTTGTTTCAATTGAAGAGGTTGGCGTTGGACGATTAATGAAGCTGTGTGTGGATGAAGGAAGAGAAGCAAATCCAAAGTTAGAGGTTGGAATTTGTGGTGAACAGGGTGGGGATCCCAAATCTATTGATTTCTGCTACAGAATTGGATTAGATTATGTTTCTTGTAGTCCCTTTAGAGTACCTATTGCAAGGCTAGCAGCAGCTCATGCAACATTAAAAAACAAATAACTACATTTCTCTTTTTTCTTTTTATTTTTCACGATATAGTAAAATTAACTTATAATGAGATTATTCTATCTATACTATCCAAGAAGAAACCTACGTCTTCAATGAATTCAAATAGAAGTCTGACCAAATCAGATTTTAGAGATGTACGATGAAGAGCTATTAGCTCATCCAGCATTTGTATGTTGGTTTTCGTGTTAGCAAATTCTGTATATATTCCTATAATGTCTTTTTCCGCAAGTACTCCAAGCAGATTTTCAAGGATTTCAAGAATAAAATAAATTTTAATATTAATATCTCCAGATTCACTGTAATCTTCTAACATAATTTTAGTTGAAATTTCTTGAGCCTTGGTTGCTATGTCTTCATATGCAATGTCAAGCATTTCTGAGACTAGTTCATCTATTTCCATCTCATCAGCTTTCTGCTCAGTCGGTATTTCTGAAACTTCTAACCTCTTTGTTGTAATCTTAATCTCTTCATCTAACCACTTGACAAAGGATGGAGTAATGATAGGTTTTCTATCAAGAAGCTTATCCGCAGATGTAAAATCTTCTTGTTTAGGTTTAGGGTGATAATATTGACCTTTGATTTCAGAGTGAATTATATATTCTGGATAATGTTCGTAAACGTATTCAACAAGCTGCCTCACACTATAATTTTTGAAATCATAGCATAAATCTTGAATTACTTGATCATATATCTCCCCAAAGTCATTTTCTAGGAGATATTGTTCTCCATGCTCTGTAATCTGATAACGATGGAGCAATTCTCCACCTGCCTTTTCCACTTCTTCGTGTTCTATATATCCATAATTAATCAAATGTTGAATGTCCTCTTGAACTGCTTGACAATATGGACCAAACTTGAAGGGAATAAAATCATAATCGGTGTTAATATGGTAGTTTTTTTCTAAAAGGAAGGTTAATTTTTGAAACTGAACTCTCCCGTTGATGTATCCCATGTGTTTCAATAACAATAACAAAGTCGCATAACGGGACATTCTATTATATTAACAAGAGATTAATATATAAACTCATAAAAACATTCAAGACACAGTTTTATTCCCTCTTGGGGTTTGTAACTGTGTTTTTCACAATTTTTCACTGTTTTTTACTCAAATATAATGATTTCATGAATCTACTTTGTAAACTACATTTTCACGATATCCTGTAGTTACAATGACATGACCACTCAAAGAATTATCCAGTTCTCTATCACCAGAGTCTACCAAAAAAGGCTGTCCATTCAATGAATTAATCTTCTGACTTGTAGCAATAACAATAATATTGTCGATTCCCACCTCCTTTATCACATTTGGACTCAATTGCTGATTACCTCTCCCAAATAGGAAACCTTGCCCTCCAATGGGAGTTATAATCAACTTAGCTTTGTTCTCCATAATGTGCTTGATAAGTTTTTTTTCATTTAGATCCTTTGCTATGAGTTTTTTATTATAAATGAGATCTACGCCTAGCAATGTATAGTCAAGTTCTAATTTTTCCATGATTGATCTAGTTGTTGTACCAGATCCAATGATATAGAAACAGTCCTTTTTCATATTATCTATAATTTCTTGAGCAATAGCTTCTTGAGCAAATTTTTCATTTGTTGAACTCCCAGCTTTCATTCCTCGGACAAATCTTCTCTCAAAAGGGATTTTTAGGTAACCATATAGTTTTGCAGAAACAGCTCCTGTTCTATATGCTTCCTCATCTATATCCATAACTTCAACTTCTTTCACATCTTTTACCTTACCTTGAAGATATAACAATGCTAAATCTCCAGCTCTCATTGGATTACTCGCAAAAACAGCTGAATGCATTTTTACACCTGTTGGAATACCTAATACAACAAGTTCATCCCCTATCGCTGTGTAAATGTCTCTAGCTGTTCCATCTCCTCCAGCAAAAAACAGGAGGTCAATTTTATGTTTACATAAATCTCTGGATGCTTGTTGAGTGTCGCCGCCAGTTGTTTTCCCTTCTATTATTGTTCCAATTACTTTAGGAACAAAACCACTTTGTTTAGCTGCATTTTCACCCATTTCGCTTGGATATGTAATTAATTCGATTTCATCTTTAAGAGAAACAATTCTTTCTAATGTTCTTACTGCACGTTTTGATGATTCTTGTTCTGCTCCCATACCCTTTGCTTTTGCTAAAATAGCTGATCCATCTGTTCCTTTGAGTCCAACTTTACCTCCCATTCCAGCGATAGGATTAACTATTAAACCTATTCTTCTCATTTCTATTCATCTTTGTGCAGTTTTTATTTTTTATTCTTCTTCAAATATGCTCGCCAAGTAATGGCCCATCTCTCTGGATCATCTAATGTGTCCGTTTTCAGTTTATGGATAACGCTTCTATGGGGTGCATTCTTAACTATTTCTGGATTATCGTATGCTTCTTCAACAACTTTCTTTAATCCAGCAATATATTCATCTAGTTCAGCTTTAGAGTAGGATTCAGTTGGTTCAAGAGTAAACGGTTGTGGTACAATAAATGGGTGGTGGCTAGACCACATGTGAAACCCAAAATCAACCATACGACAAGTAATGTCCTCCGTTGTCACGCCAGTATCCTGGTAAAGCTTATCCCAACTATAACGAACTTGTTCGATTCGATGCCTCCCTCTTGCATATGGAGCACTTGCTCCCCGTATTTCCAATACTTTTTTTAGGAGATAATTATTATTGAGAACGGCGATTTGAGATACTTCTTTTAATCCTTCACTACCTAAACTCATGATCCAAGAATATGCTTTCAGAATTGCTGGGACTACTCCATAAAAAGCTCTTACTTTGCCTATGCTCTTGGGTACATCATAATTGAAATAAAATTTTTCATTATCATATTCAACTAAAGGTACGGGTAGAAATTTTATGAGTTCTTTAGTTACACCAAGAGCTCCTGTAGCAGGACCACCACAACCGTGGGGAGAAGAAAAAGTTTTGTGTAGATTAAAGAAACAAAGATCAAAATCAGCTTCTTTCGCTCTAGTAATTCCTAAAATACCATTGGCATTTGCTTGGTCATAACCACAGATACCTCCGGCATCGTGAACAATTTGAGTAAATTCCCTTATCTTAGGATTAAAGATTCCTGTATCCTCTGGATTGGTAATCAACAATCCTGCTGTTCTATTGGAGACAGCTTTTTTTAGCGCTTCAATATCTGGTAACCCATCTTCGTTTGGATAAATATTGATAATCTTGTAACCTTTTACTGTGGGGGCAGCTGCATCTGATGGGTGAGAAAACATTGTTGAAATTATCTCATCCCTTTTTTCTGAATCACCGTTAGATTCATGGAAGGCATGAATAATAGATGCCATTGCAAATATTGCTTGACTTCCACCCCCCGGTTGGAAAGTAAACTTATCCAATCCTGAAATTTCTCTGAGAAATAAATCCAAGTTGTAGATTATTTCTAATATCCCTTGAACAGTTCTTTCATCTTGTGATGGATGAAGCTCTGTTATCTTTGGAGAATTTGCAAATTGTTCGTTTATTTTAGGACTATATTTCATTGTACATGTCCCTTGCCCAATATCAACGTTCAAATCTGCTCCAAGGGTTTGCTGAGATAATCGAAGATAGTGTTTAAGGACTTGCATTTGAGAAAGTTCTGGTAAATTGGGCTGTTGCTTTCTTATCATGTTTTCAGGAAGTTTAGAGATTCCGTCACCAACAATTTCCTCAATCTCTCTTTCAATTTCAGGAAACAATATTCCTCGTTCACCTTTATTACTTAGTTCGAAAATAACTGGTTCATCCCATTTTGCTTGATGGAAATTTCTTACTTTGTTTTTCTTGTTCATAACAACTCCTCCTTAGCTTAAAATCTCCTCCAGCGTTAGAATAAGACAATCAATATCCTCTTTTGTATGAATCTCTGTTATACAGTAGACAGCACAATTTTGTAATTCGGGAAACTCTCCTGAAATATCTTTTCCACCAAAAATACTATTTTCAAGCAAAGATTTGTTTATTTCCTTAACAGATTTATTTGTGTTATTGAAATCCACAACAAATTCTTTGAAATGTGAAGATTGTTCAAATGGTATTTTTATTCCATTGATGTCAAATAATCTTTTCATAGCATACTGTGATTTTTGCATAATAATTTGACCCAATTCCTGCATTCCTTGCGGACCTGCTAATGCCAAGTAAACACCCGCAGTAATGCCCCATAATGCGGTTGTTGTTCCTATGAACTCTTTACTCTCGATTCTATCATGAAAAGATGTCCTGTCGTAAGTGACATCTCCAAATCCATGTTCACCTTTTACAGTAGTTGAAGTAATTCCAAAAAGTCGCGAGGGATATTCCATTACAAATTTCTCTTCGTCTCTAGTAGCAATAAAACCTGCAAGACCTCCACCAAACTGCATATGCATACCTAACGCTTGAATATCTCCACAAACAATATCTGCACCATAATTACTAGGGGGAATTAATACACCTAAAGAAATTGGATCTGTTCCAACAAGACTTAAAGTTCTATGAGAATGTGCTATTTCTGAAATAACCTTACCTTGGTCTTCAATACAACCTAGGTATGAAGGATTTTCAAAGTAAACACCAGCTGTTTTTGATGATATTTTTTCTTTTAAATCTTCAAGATCAAGCTTGCCTGTCTTTGAATCATATTGAACTAGATTAATTTCGATAGTAGGCCTACAATAATTTTTAATTATAGAAAGCCGATCTGGGGAAATGGTTTCTGAAATCAGTATCTCAGTACGACCTGTGATTCTTCCTGCCATTCTTATAGACGTGCTAGCAGCTTGACCCCAATCATATGTTGGTACATTTACTACGTCCATATCTAGAAGTTCTCCCATCATACTAGCATATTCGAAAAGGGTTTGAAATCTTCCATGATCTTCGTAAGGTTCTCCAGCATAAGCAGTCAAAAATTCAGAACGTTGGTTGATTTCATCACAAATTGCGGGAACATAATGTTGCCAACAATCTCCACCTAGAAAACTAAGATTTTCTTGACATGTTTGATTTTTTGATAGAATTTGTTCTATATGTCTCTTTAGTGCATACTCAGAAGGAAAGGGTTCAGGTAAATTCATTTCCTTCTTGAATCTTAGACTTTCAGGAATATCTTCATAAAGCGTCTCTATATCCTTTACACCGATCTCTTCCAGCATTTTTGCTTTTATTTCTGGAACAGAATTTGGGATATAAGGATGAACTATCTTTTCCTTTTTATTCATAAAATGTACCTCCAACAAAAACTTGCATGAAATTGTAATTCATAATCTAAGCTAAACCTCCCCCATCAACAATTATGGAAGTTCCAGTTACCCAGCTTGAAAGGTCACTAGCAAGATAAAGAACAGCATTAGCTATATCTTGAGGTTTACCCACTCGACTGAGTGGGCGATCTGCGGCTTCATTCATGAATATTCCTTCATCAACTCCTAATTGTTTTGCTTCTCCTCTCAAAAGTGGCGTGTCAACATCACCAGGACAAACACAATTGACACGAATTCCATCTTTACCATGATCTATTGCCATTGCTCGTGTCATGTTCACAACACCACCTTTTGCTGCACAGTAAGCAACAGCTTTAGATCCTCCCTTAATACCCCAACCTGATCCATTGTTAATAATGCTCCCACCTCCACTTTTAATCATAATGGGAATTACGTATCTAGATAGCAAGTATATTGACTTTAGATTAACATCAATGGTTAAATTCCAATCTTTCTCTTCTAAATCAACAATGTTCTTACGACGTATCACACCTGCATTGTTGAACAAAATATCAATTTTCCCAAACTTCTTGTAAATCGCATCCACTGTTTTTTTACAATCAGAATCAGAAGTAACATCACATAAATAAAACTCGACGTTTCCTTCCTTTTCCTTAATCTGTTCCACAACTCCCCTTCCTTCTGTTTCATTGATGTCTATAAGTGCAACAGTAGCGCCCATTTCAGCTAATAATTTAGTTGTTGCTAGACCAATACCTGAGGCTGCTCCTGTAATTATTGCAACTTTTCCGTTTAAAGAGATGAGATCTAACATCTGTTTGTGTTTTGATTCCATAGTATTTTCCTCTTCAAATTTTGTATTCAATCCTCTATTGGTGTATATAGACCCGCTGTTTCTCCCCCATCAATAGCTATAGCTTGTCCTGTAATGAAAGATGCTTCAGACGATGCCAAAAATGCAAATAAACCTGCAACTTCCTCTGGTTCAGCGTGTCGTTTCAATGGTATTTTTGAATTTACTTCTTCTAGCATCTCAGGAGTATATTCTGCTTTTTGCATTGGTGTAAGAACATATCCTGGACAAATGGCATTTACTCTTAACCAGGGAGCGAATTCCAAAGCTAATGATTTAGCAAGAAGTATTACCCCAGCTTTTGAGCTATTATAATCAGTATAAAATGGGTGGCCCTCTATCCCATTCGTAGAAGCGGTCAATAAAACAACACCAGATGATTGTTTCTTCATTCTCACAATTGCCTCTTTTGTGCATAAGAACATTCCATCTAGATTGACTCGGTGAACTTTGGACCATTGTTCATAGTCAATTTTCAAAAACGGATTGCGAAAACATATGCCTGCATTGGAAATTAAAATATCAATACTTCCTAAAACTTCATCTATTTTCTTGAATGCAGTTTTAATTTCCTCAGGATTACTCACATCAGCATGGATTCCACCCTTGAGTTCAGGAATACTAGAGAGAACCTTATTCAGCTCTTCTTTATTCCAATCAATAATTACAACCTTGGCACCTTCATCAATGAAACGTTTAGCAGTAGATAATCCTATACCACTTGCACCTCCGGTAATTACGACTTTCTTCCCTTCAAGATCTTTGTAAATACCCATTTTATTCACTGGTCTGTACTTTTGTATTGAGTTATTTTATTCTTTCGCTGAAAATTTTGTATGAATCAGCCAAGTACGTTCACTTCATTTCACAGAATTTTAATTGCCATATCTTTTTGTAAGAAACGTAAATAGAATATCATTTCAAATGATTTAGCTAAGAAATCCATTCTTAAACACACAAAAATAATACATGGATAATACAGATTTCCTTTTAGAAGAAAAGCTTTTTGAACAAGTAAAAAGAGAAGTTTGCTATTATGAAAAAGCGAAACCTAATAGCTATCATAATGGCAGTAACGGGCATAATTTTTATGACTGTTGCTTTACTTCTTGTTTATTTGAATGATCCAATAAGAGGAACAGGATCTATTGATTGGGTAATTTCAACCTTCTTCCAAAATCTAGATATCGGCATCTTAAATACGATAATGGGAATAATAACCTATCTGGGTGAAGCAATAATATACATTGCTCTCTTGGTAATATTATACTATCTTTGGGATAAAAAGAAAGCATATAGAGCAATCACTATGCTAGTTTCTTCTTCAGTTGTAAACTCATCAGCTAAAGCAGCATTTAGACTAGATCGTCCAACAGCAATAAACACTGAAATAGAAGAGATAAGTTTTGGTCTCCCAAGCGGTCACACTCAACTAAGCACAACCTTTTGGGGTGTACTTAGTGCATTTATTACAAAATGGGGAATGTTAACTGTATCAATTATTTTACCTATACTCATTGCATTTTCAAGAATATACCTAGTTGTACATTGGTTCACAGATGTATTGATGGGTTTTGGAATCGGTTTTATAATCCTAGCAATATTCCTTGTGGTTTTAAAACCAATTGAAAACTATTTTGAAGATAAATCAACTACTGTCAAAATCATTTGGTCTATATTGGTTGGTATTCTCTTTGCTACTCCAATAGTTCTTCTCCACTACAGTATACCTAGTACCGGGATAGAACAGATGATTAGTAATCTAAGATATATTGTTGTTTTCATAACTGTCTCAATTTCTTACTCCATCGAAGGACAACTCATAGATTTCAGTAACGAAATAGAAAAATGGTGGAAAGGCGTACTAAGAGTACTTCTTGCCGTTGTGGTTCTTGCAGGAGTATATTTCTACGGCAGTTATGTTGAAATAGCTACCTTCTGGATACAAGCAACCTTAGATCTAGTAATTTATGCTCTTTTGGGACCAGTAATCATTCTACTCTTACCATGGATAATGAAAAAGTTGAACATTTGAGATAGAAGCAACTTCTTAATCTTCTCCTCTTTCTCTTTTTCTTCTTTTAATATGTCTTTCAACATTAGATTTTTAAACATAATATAGTTCTGCTAATTTAGTTGAAGAGGCTACT
>JAGLTB010000003.1 GCA_023270155.1 Candidatus Heimdallarchaeota archaeon
GAAAAACGATTAGTATCATCCAGGGGACTCTTCTCTTTTGGAAGCGAGTTACTGGATATTCTCTTTGGATTTGCTCTGATTGTTCTAGTTTTTGGTCTCTTTCAATACTTCTATAGAGATGATAATAAATGGTGGGGTTTCCTACTCTCCGCTGTTCTCGTAGGCACAGCATTTCTTCCACATGAACTAGCACATAAAATTGTAGCAATGATGAGAGGACAGTTTGCTCGATATATCCTCTGGGTAAGAGGGATGATGTTTACGTTATTTACATTGATAATAGGAATAGGGTTGATAGTACCAGGTTTTGTTGCAATAGTACCAATGCGTAAACAAATGGATAAGAAAGATATAGGATTGGTTTCACTAGCTGGACCAGCTACGAATGCAGTGATTGGATCAATCAGCTTAATCTTTGGATTTCTAACATTTTATGGAGTGATTCCTTTAACCGGGCTAGCAGCATCTCCAAATATCTTTATTTTGATAGCTCAATTCAATGCTTTAATAGCCCTCTTTAATTGTATTCCAGTTTGGCAACTTGATGGAGCTAAAATTCTTAAATGGAACAAAATCATCTACTTCGTTCTCGTAGCAATAAATATTGCTATTGCAATACCTACATTCATCCTTAATCCAGGATTTTTAACCGGTATTTAAAATCCAATAAAGATTCAATCAAAAAAGATAATTACCTAAAGAATATATATCTGCTGAGGATGAACAAGGCATTGCGGAGAGCTTATGCTCGATGAAGAATCATAGTTAGTCTGAAAACTTAAAGTATCTTCCTATGAGTAAATGCCCTTTTTCCCTTAGATTTTTAAGATTTTTTCTTCCTATGAAAGCTAGAGTCGCTTTCATTTCGAAAATGTACGAAGAGAGGAATGATCTTAATTCATCTTTTCCACCTTTTGCTATTGCTTTTAACACAGGTAGAGCGAATGCTACGTAATCTGCACTTAAAATTAATGCTTTAACTGCATCTATTCCACTCCACATTCCTCCAGAGGCAATAATTTTAACATTTGTCTTTCTAGTATAGCTTCTTACATTGTTAACACTCCTAGCAGTGTTTATTCCCCAATTAAGAAATTCAGAAGAAAGATATTTTAATTCTGAATTACGATAACTTTCAATTTTAGCCCAATTTGTTCCTCCTGCTCCTGCTACATCAATAGCAAAAGGATTTAATTCAGTAAAGAAACTTGCATCATTTTTAGATATACCTCTTCCAACACCTTTGATAATCACAGGTTTATCAAAATCTTCTATTAGATTAAATAGTTGAACTTTGGAACTTGTGAGTTTTTCATTCTCTTCCTTCTGTATTAGCTCTTGCATTGGATTAATATGAATTGCTAGAGCATCCCCTTCTATCATATCTATTGCTTGTTGGGCTTCTTTAACTCCATAACCTTCAATAAATTGAGCAATTCCGAGGTTTGCGAAGAGAGGAATAGTAGGTGCTAAAGATCGTACTCTATAAGTCTCAGATAGGGCAGGATTTTCTATAGCTGCTCGCTGAGACCCTACACCCATAGCTATATTAAACTCACTACAAACTTCCGCTATTATTTCATTGTATTTCTGTCCTTTTGTTGACCCCCCGGTCATTCCTGAGACTATTAAAGGGTAATCAATTTTCTTCCCAAGTAAAGAAGTAGAGAGATCTATATCGTCAATCGAAAGCTCAGATAATAAAGTAGGTTCAAACCTTATCTTTTTGTAACCATTCGAGACATTCTCGTATACAACATCATTCTCTAGGCATATCTTAATTTGTTCATCTTTTCTTGAAGAAATGTCTTCTTCTTTCCGTGAACTCATAGAAGATTGTAAACTTGTAGAAATAAAAAGTTTGCAGATAGGAGATAGAGATATAAATATTTGAGCAATTTTGTATCCAACAGAAAAGTTCAATAGAAAGAAACATCATAAAGGAAAAAAATTACAGATTAGAGTGAGGAAAATGGAATTCTGCCCAGAATGTGGAAAACTGCTTATTCCTAAGAAAAAAGGAAAATCTAAATTGTTGGTTTGTGCTAAATGTGGGTACGAAAGCAAATTGTCTGGAAAAGACGCATATGAGGTTTCAGACGAAGTTGAACACGCACCTAGTGAAATGACAGAAGTGGTTGTAGTTGAAGGAGAAGAGGGATTGACAGAAGCCGAAATTGAAGAAAGACGCGAGAGATTTATCGAAGGTATAGATTTCTTTGAAACTGAATGATCTGAGCCTAAAATGAAAGAAGCTATCCAACAAAAACCAACTGTAATGATTCGATTGTCAGAGATAGCTATCAAAAGTTCAAAGACACGAAGGTGGTTAACTCAAAGGTTAGTTAACCATATCAAATATATTCTGAATTTAAAGAACATTAAGAATTTTAATGTCATAAATGATTACAGCAGATTGTTTGTTGAAACCGATGAAGCTGAACTGGTAAGTGAGTACGTATCAACTTTAATCCCTGGAACAGCTAGTCTAAGTATTGTCCATAGATGCAACACCGATACTAAAGAAATGGAGAAAATTATTGACAAGTCTTATAAAGACAATATTAGGAAAAGTGCGTCTTTTTCAGTCAGAGTGAGAAGAACAGGAAACCATCCTTTTACAAGTGTTGAATTAGCAGCTAAACTCGGAGAGTATATTATTAACAGCAATTCAGATATTCAGCTGAAAGTTAATCTTACAAATCCTGATTATTCGATACACTTTGACGTTAGGGGAGAAACAACATATATTTTTGATGAGATTAAATCAGGATTAGGCGGTTTACCTGTTGGATGTCAAGGAAACGTTCTAGTGCTTATCAGTGGAGAAGAGGAGGATATCGCAAATATTATTCAGTTATATAAAAGAGGAGCAAATACGATAATTTTTTCGATTAACAAGAGAGAAGATCTATCACAGAAATTTATTGATCAGATCAAAGAGATTTTAATTTTACAACCAAAAATAAAGAAATTACGGGACAATATATTCTATGTTGAAAATGAGCTCGATATTCAAGAGATTCTTGTGTATTATAACAAATATGAGTGCAAAGGGATCTCAGTTTCAAAGACATTATTCAATGAAATTTCGTCTATATTTCCTGTAACTACACCTTTGTTTGTTCCTCACTTAGTTACAACAATAGATAGAAAGGATCTAGAAAATTTTATCTAATATTAATTTAGTGAAACTCTTTTAATTTCACCTTCAGGATCTGTTTCTGTAAAGACAACTCCTTGGAATTTTTCAACAGTTATTTTCTCTTTTTTCCAGATATCTGTCGGTAGAGAGGCTTTTCTACAAGTGTATGATATATATTCTTCGACATCCCAATCTTGTTCTACTGGAACCTGAGGTAATAGAAGTCCTGAAGTTCTTCCATACTTTACAATGAGACCATCACCTGGAATTGTAATGTTGTTTAACAATTCTTCAGGACTATTATAGACAATCTCTTCAGGAGGAGTAAGAACAGTTACTTCGAAGATTAATGAAGACAATTCTTTTTCCTTAACTGGGTCAAATCTTGGATCATTAAGAGTTGATTCTCTTGCTAAATCAATAACTTCCTCGAACAGAGGTTTAATTCCTATAAGGTATCCTATACAACCTCTTAGATGAGCTTCATCACCTATTCTTGTTTTTACTGTAACAAAAGCTCCAGTTGAAAATTTAGCTTGTTCGGGCATAGGGAGTAATGGACTAGGTTCTTTTCCTTCACATATCCAGATTTTAGCAGCAAATCGGGCTAATTTCACTAAATAAATTCCAGTTTCATCTTTTACTTCCATTATACTTTCCCCTTTTCTACTCTTTCAATGATTCTTTTAATATTTTCCCAATGACTACCTAACCAATAAATCTTATCACACTCATTACATTGCCAGAAATCATCATAGTTTTGTGCAGTTCCTTTAGGAATTTTATCTATGATTTCATCTTTTTCCTTTTTACTGATATTGCTATTACATAAACTACATAACATTTCTTTAGGAGGTACCACAAATTCGATTTCAAGTTCACTTTTCAGTATTTTCAGTTGCTCATCTATGCTTGAAGTAGGTAGTGAAAATGCTTTTACATTCTGCTTTTGACAAGTATTTACTACTAGTTTGGACTGAGAAAGAATAATTAAATCATTTATCTGAGCTGTTTCTATCATCGCTTCAACAGTTTCTTCTGAACGATAAAGTGTGCTATAGCCAAAAAAGCGAAGAAACCTAGAAAGTTTTCCAAGCATAGAGTCAGCGTAGAACCTTAACATCGTTTCACTAAATATCTATTAGTTTAACGAGATAAAAATCTTCTTCAGATTCACCTTTCCAAAGTAAAAGATGAAGGCTGAATGGAAATCTTGTAAGTTAACCTTCAGCACTGCTTTCCTGAATTTCTTCGGGAGAACAACGGGGGCACATATAAAGCCCTTTAGCAAAAATCAATTTGTCAGAATACTCTCTACAATCATCACAATATCCAGCAAAATCTTCTTTTAGCTCAGATTCTTGATCCTCACTCATAAATCTGAGATATTCCTGTTCTAGAAGAATCAGCTGTGGAACAACCTTGAAGATGTCAGTATCAGTACAAATGCCTTGGACTTTTCCATCAGAACCAGTGACCACAAGATGTCGGATACCATCTTTAAACATAGATTGCATTGCTTGAATAATAGAGAGAGTTGGGGATGCAGTAATTAGAGGTGATGACATAATCTTGCCAGCTGTGACAGCTTTGGGATCTGCGTCTTTTGCCAGTACGTGCTTAATTAGATTTTCCTTTGTAATTATACCAGCTGTTTTTCCTTTTTCGTCTAGCACAACTACTGAACCTATTTTATTCTCTATCATTAACTTTGCACAGACATCAGCAGAAGTAGTTTTTTTCACTGTTATTACATTTTTTGTCATTATTTCTTTAACAGCCATCTCGAATTTTCTTTCATCAAAGATAGATTTCAAATCTTACACCTCTTGTTGCTTATATGACAATAATTTTACACACATTTAAAGGTTTTACATTGGTTTTTAAACGTCTTTCTAATCTACTGTATGATTTCAGAATCCCCAGGAATAAAAGGTAGAATATCATTTACGGTTAGATTCTCAATTTTATACTTCTGCTCATCTGAGCTTCTTTTAAGGAAAATATTCAGAAGTTCTTTCGCTATTTTTCCTTTAGGTGTTTCTCCAGGTTTGATTTCTATGAAAATATCTGTTTTGCTCTCAACGCTAGCAACTGGACCTCCAATTACTTGAGCGTTTTTTTCGAGAAGTAAAATACCAACTGTATGATTAATTTCTATGCTTTTTAAGTAATTTTTTTCACCATAAATCATCACAGAACCTTTTGGTAGGTATTGCCCTGACGGAGGAGTTAAACTAACTTGATCAGGTAGAACATAGTAAACATCAGCAACTAGTTTCTTATCCTTCCATAAACTGGAGTAATTTAGAGCAAAAGCTGCTACTTCTCCAAGACATTCTTCTGATAGATTACTCTGACCACCTTTGACTACAACATATGGTGCCCCATGAACATCTGCATGGAAAAAAAGATCATCATCTTCAAGATAGGTTTTCAATATCTTTTCATTGGTTTTTAAATCAGTTCCACCTATGATTGTGTGATTCTCACAAATAAACCAGTGGAATTTTTCGTACCACTTCTTACTTCTTTTGATTGCTAAAGGTTTAGTTTCGACTTCTTTAACAATTACATCTTTCTTATCTTCGATATCTTTTATTTGCTTCTTACTTCTTTCAATTGCAGCTTCAGCTCCAGGTATTTTTCTTCTTGCTTTCTTGGATTTTCCATAGAAACTATTTGCACTATCAGCTACTGAAAGAGTAAAGTCAAGTTCAATCACTTCTTCAATGTTTTTTGTTTCATCTCTTAGTTTTATCCAAATCTGTTTGCTTTTTGCTTCTAGTTTTTCTAATATTCCAGCTGAAGGGATACCTTTCTTCTTACCTTCTGCTAGTTTCTCTTCAATTTCACTCCAAGGTATATCAGTCTGTCTAGCATTTACAATTGTAGTTAAAAGCTCATCAACTAAAGCAAAATTCGCATATAGAAGATCTCCCTTTCTCTTCTCGTCTTCTTCTTGTTTTATCAGGTTAACTAAATGTGATTCTTGGCTATGTAAGATTTTTTGAGATTTGGTTATTTTTCCAGTCACTTCACTTTTATCTTCAGTGTATTCAGGTTCCTCTTCTTGAGAAGAAAAGAAATCATCTAACGCCTCGTTAAAAGACTCAACTTCTTTTATCTCCAAATCATCGTATTTAGCAACAGGAACTGGAGTTATATCCACAATTTCATCTTCATCTAAATATTGAACAAATTCAAACTCTTGATTCTTTATGACCTGCTGCAGTTCTTGGGTTTTTTCAAATAGATGCTTTATTTCTTCTTGACTCAAATCTTCAATTTTCGTTGTAGAAATATTTGCTTTTGAGACGATATCTTTTGAATATAAAGGACCAAGTCCTAATAAATTATTAAAAACTGGAGTGATTTTCCCTTTAGAAGTTGCAAGTGTTTTGAAGAAAGTTTCTTCATCTAGAGTCAATATATTGTCTTCTGAGGAGGGGGGATATTTAAAAAGACGACCAGGATGAACATCTCTATCTCTCATCCTCCTATATCTGTAAGCTAGAATTATCTTATTATTAGGTCCAACAAGTATAATGTTTCCTTCTCCAAACAACTCAAACACAAGCTTATAGAATCCATCTTTGTATGCTATTTCGAAAACAATCACTCTATCCATTTTTCGTTGATAGAATTTATTGACAGGCAGGTCTCGAATATGCTTACGTAGAGATAGAATCTTATTATTGGGTGTAGCTGGTTTCTTACGTAAGAATTTTGTAATGTGAAATCTCTTCCCTAGATCAAAAATGATTTCGAAAGGAGCTTCTGCTGACTTACGGAATCGTAATATTACTAGATTATCACCAATTGAATAAATATTATTAACCCAACTATTGACAGTCTTTGGTCGAATCTCAGCGACCAACGCAGCAATATCAAGACTGGATAATGACGTTTTCATTGAAATCCCACATGCAATGAAGTGTAAATACACTTAAGGATTACTAATACTGTCCATGCTATTGGTGAGAGTTATGTGAAATGGATTTTACTTTATTTCGCAAAATTATTTAAAAACTTGAAAAAACTATAAACATAAAACTATTAAAAGGGTAAAATTGCTTTAGGAACACTGACTAATAACAGAAGCTTGCTTATTCAAAATACAACGGTGAGTGAATTTGAACATAGATATGAATAAAATATTCAACAGAATTAAAGAGGCTTTTAAACCAAAGAATATTGCGGAAAGAATCAAAAACATGCCAAGGATAGATCAAATTTACTGGTCCAAAGTTGCAGCAGCAATTCTATTAGGTATAATTTTTGGAGTAAGCAATTTTTCAAACTGGCCAGCAGTACTTGTAATGTTTGCGATATATGTATTGATATCCGGTGGTTGGTGGCTAGCTGTAAGGAAAACTGAACCAGGAATTAAGATTCGTTCATATTTCTTGAAAGGATTAATGCAATATATGATTACAGCAATTGCTCTGTGGACATTAATACTGAACATGATGTATATTCCACCTGCAGACTTCTGAAAAATCAATCATGGTTCTTCTTTAATAAAATAGAAAATTGCAGAGGATGTTTATGAGTTCCAAAAACCAAAACAAGCCAAAAAAGGAAGAGGAATTAAAAACCAAACTTCCAATAGCTCAACGAAAATATTTCAATCTTATCTATAGCATTGTAGTGTATGTTTTATTTGGAGTTGGTGTAATTCTAATAATCCTATCTTACAGTATTTTTGAAGAGGGATATACTATTTTCATTGCATTTGGAGTTCTAGGTCTAGCAATCATACTTTTTACTATGCGATCCTCTTTCCGACATTCTGCACCACAACCTTCAGAGGATAAAGAAGAAAAGGACGAAGGTCTTAAGATGAGAGATAGATAAACAAGGTTTTATTTATCAAATTTTACGCAAAGTTTATCTTTTGTAATACTTTAGGGATACTAACAATAAAATATACCGACACAAATCCTAAAGTGAAGAAAATGGAAAATTTCACCTTTCAAGAAAAAGTTGGAAAGTTTTTAGAGCGATATGGAAATGTGAAAAGGCTAAACATGGGTAATTTTGAGGAGCAGAATAGAATATTACCATTCATTGTGGAAAATGAAGATCAAAAATTCGCTGTATTTGCGTTTCACTGGAAGAAAAGTATAGGAACTAATACAATCATTAGAACCGAACATAGAATCAGTGACATGAGCTGTGATGGTGCTATTATCATAGGCAACAGATTTTCTCAAAATTCTTATGATATGGTAAGTACTGCAAACAAAAAAGGTCGCAAAAATATAATTCTCATTAAAACAACGGAATTGGATGAAATTCTAGGTATTAACAGCGCATAATTTCAACCATATGTTAATTGAATAAATAGATTAATGGTATAATGAATCATATTTATATTTAATTTTGCTTTTACTGCCCCCTATCTATAAAATATTTTGTCACATGAATGCTTAATTTATTCAGATAGTATATAGCTAAAGAGGACAGAAACTTTAAAATAGTTATCGAACTAAAATTATTAGACACAATGATTTCTCTGATTCGCGAACCTCTTTCCAAAGTCGTTAGACCAATTGTAATTTTCTTTGCAAAGCTTGGAATTCACCCAACAGCATTTACTGTAATGGGACTATTATTATCAATCTCAGCTGGTATCTTTTTAGGAATAGATAATTTTCTTGCAGGATTTATTTTAATTTGGGTTGCAGGTGCAATGGATTTTCTTGATGGGGGTGTTGCTAGATATCGAGGATTAGATTCAGAAAAAGGTTCTTTCCTTGATAGCATTTTTGATCGTCTCAGTGATTTAGCAGTATTCGTTGGAATTATCTGGAGTGATCCTGTTGATGGAGTTACTGGAATGGTCATGGTAGGATCTGCTTTAATGATCAGTTACATTCGAGCTAAAGGCGAAAGTGTTGGAGTAAAAAAGATGGCCGTAGGATTAATGGAAAGAGCAGAAAGATGGTTAGGATTAATGGTTTTGCTCTTTGTTTCGCTTCTGGTTCCAAATCAGACATTCATCAACCCTATCTTTACTATTCAAGGAATTGAAGGGTTTGAAGGCATATCATATTTCTCTATCGGATATATGATTTTAACTGGATTGTGTGTCATTACAGTTATTCAACGATTCATCTATGTCTCAATACAATTAACAAAAGCAGAGGCAGTTCAAGACAGTCAGAAAATATAGCTGAAAAAAACCAACTATTTTACATAAGAAATTCCACTGAAATGGCGAATTTTCAACCAAGAACCCTTTAGAACATAGAAGTAACCCAAAGGGTAAACGTTTTAAACTCACCTATCATGTGAACTTCAGATATGGTGATTTTGTGTCCAATAGTAACTATTCAAATAAGCGGACAAAAAAGAACATCAACGATTTGAAAGGAGAAATTCAAAAAGAACCAATAAAGGATTTCTCCCAAACACAAGATATTGTTAAAGCACTTTCTGCTGAAATAGGATCGTTGGTTGAACAGTTTCTTGATTCTATCTACAATGTTGAGATAGCGGATAAGTTTGCAGATTCTATTATTCTTATCTACAACAAACTCAAAAAGGAAGGAATAACAAAGAAAACAGCTGAGAAGATCCTCTGTGAGTATTCAGCTAATGTTGATAAATTCGCTTCCATGTTGAAGAAAAAAGAGTAAAGTAGTAAAAGATGCGATGATGCATTCATTAGGTTCAGATAAAATAAAGGTGTACCAATGGGGATATTCTCAATATTCAATCCCATAGCAACTATTATCTATGGATTGATTTTAAGGATAAAATTCAGCTGGTTTTCAAGAAAGAAAAAAAAGAAGAGAAAAACCACTCGAATCTTTCTTGAAAAAAAACTGCACGGGAAGGGATTAGAGGACAAAATAGTAGAGAGAATTATTGATAATTATCTTAGGTTCGGAGAAACGATTTTTGACAGAAAAGTAATCCATGCTGCATTTAGCATAAACAGGACTCTAGATCCTAAAAAGGTTCAACAAAAAAATAACAGATGAAACTTTCAATAAAGTGTTGGGAGTAGCAGATTCGCACTTTCACAATCTTTATTTTATATTGGAATATACCTCCCTTGGGTTATTCTATGTCAAAACCAAGAAAACATAAAGGAGAGACTATCTATAATTATCTTCCTGAATATCTACCTTCTATTGATACCGGGAATCCAATTTTTGTAAAACTACCTTCGGATAGAAAAGATACTAGATTGAAAGATGTTGAAAGAGAAATAATACAATATTGGGAAATCATTCATCCTCTTGTAAAAGAGTATGTAGTCATGCTAATCAAATATGTAAATGACCTAGGAGAGGGAACAGAAGAAGTTGATCATCTCAAAAGATCTTTAGAGTTGGAAATCAATAATTCAGCAGAATTATCAGATGAGAATCGCAAACTGAAAGCTCAAATTTCAGATTTAGTTATTGATAAGAGGGGATTAGATGAGAAAATTCAAGATATGATAAAAGCAAGACCTTCAATCACTGCAGAAGAAGTTAATGCTTTGAAAATGTTGACTTCATCACAATACAATGTCTCATCAAACGATCTTGAAAACCTATTGAAACAAGCTGTTCAAGAGGTTAGAGAGAGTGAAGAAATTAAGAAAGCGAGAGAAGAGAGAGACAAGATGCAAAAAGAGCTTGAGGATGCAAAAAAGAACTTCGAAAAAATACAAGCAGAAGTTGGAGAAACGTTTCAGAAACAACTGCTAACAAGTCAAGCTAGAATTGATGAGTTAGAAGAAGAATTAGAGAAGCTAAGAAACTGATATAAGGTGAATAAGTTGACTAAATGGAATTTTAAGGTTGTATTAGCTGGCGATGGTGCTGTTGGGAAGACTTCAATTCGAGAGAGATTTATGGGTAAAGGATTTTCTACAGATTATCTTAAAACAATTGGAGCAGATTTTGCTAGCAAAAAAGTAGAGATTGAGGATAATCACATATCCTTCCAAATATGGGATTTAGCAGGGCAAGAAAGTTATCAAGCTGTGCGAGGGACATTCTATAAGGGAGCAACTGCAGCGCTTATTGTTTTTGATGTTCAGGATTCTACTACTATGACGAATATCAAGAATTGGTTGGAAGAAGCTATTAAAGGTTCAAATAATGGTATTTTAGTCTATTTTATTATTGCAAACAAAGTTGATCTAGTTGATAGCAGAAGAGTTTCAAGAGAAATGGCTTTAGATTTCTGTACTCGTATAGATGCTGAAACAGGAATTAGATTTTATTATTGTGAGACAAGTGCACTTTCCGGTCAGAATATTCAAGAAACATTCGATTTTCTAGCTCATAAACTATTAGAAGCAAATAACATTAAAATCCTCACAAAACTTCCTACAGTTGAGGGGATTCTGGATACTAGAGAGACGAAACAAGAGGTAATGCTTTCCAATGAAGAATTTGCTTCGAAAAAGGAGTTAGAGGATATAGAAGGCAGAATCAATAAACTCGAGAAGAAACTAGACACAATGCATGCTATATTAACAAAGATTATTGAAAAAATCCAATAAAGGCTATTTAGTAACCTTTGTTCCACAATCAGTACAAAATTCCGCTCCATCAATTAATATTGTTGAGCAGGTTGGGCACAATACTTCTCTTTCAGGATGATTACTAAAAACATCTTCAGTATCATCGTTATTCTTACCAATTGTTTTAGATTTCACTTGATTTTGTATCCACATTACATCTGGGGGTTCAATATAGTCTAGCATAAGCTTCTCATAATAAGCAAAAGTGTTAACATCACTTAAGGAAACGAAAGCAAAATTCAGGGTTAGAAGTATTGTCATAAAAACGAATAGGATGACACTCCAAGTGGAAATTGTAGGTTCTAAAGCGGGTGAGAAAAGACCTGAAAATGCTTCAATTACAAAACTTAAGCTCCCTATTATGAAAACAGAAGGTAACAGAAAGGTGAAACCAATTAATTCAAGACTCCTTTTTATGCTTAACTTGGGGAATTGACCTGCATCATGCAAATTCTGTAGCAAGCTTGATTCTCTTAAAGAACTTAGAACCTTCGAGATTCTTAAGGGAGGAGAAACTATGGATATTATAAATACTAATACAAACGAAAGAGCATAAATTGTAGTTGTTTGGTTGATAACAGAAGACATACCTCTGATCACACCATAACATGCAGCAACAATCAGTCCAATAATTGCAAGATGTATACTCTGTAGAGAGAGATAAGAGAGAAAACTCTTCTTGTTTATCTTAATCCCTATTTCCTTCTTCTTTTCAAGAATAACTGCAGTTTTCTGATTTAAAGCGTAAGCTGCTAAAGAAGAAAATACTATAGAGACTAGTAAGATAGAAGGAACCGACCATAAAGATGGTACTAAATTAAAAACCATTATTCCTATTAAACCAACTTGAAGAAGAAGAAGAATAGCTGATACCAAACTTAATGATCCAATAATAAGCATATCAATGATAGTTAACTTTTTGATAAGGCTAAAATCGACTCTTATTGGTTTAAAACTATCGTTGTAATTAATTTGCCCTTTCATTTGCAGAGGTATAATAGAATCTGTTAGCTTCCAAGCATATTGAGAATCTCCTATAAAATCCTCTTCTTGTGCAGCATTTGTTTCAACAGGTTCATCTCTAAAAACCGGTTTATGTGAAGGGCTTTGAAAAGAGTGATAAGCAGGATTTGCGGGGCTTTCTGAATTTTCTGAGACCTGGGTCTGAAGCTCAGTACCACATACGGGACAAAATATCACTTTAGGAGGTAATAACGAATAGCATATAGGACACTTCTTCATAGAAATGTTACTCACCCAATTTATCTCTTCTTTATTATTTATAGTATTCAGCAATACCTACATATTATGAGAAGGATAACCTAAGAATAGAGAAATTGTAAAATCCCCATTTCGAGCACTTTAAATAATTCTTTGTGGGAATCTAATCTGGTTACAATAAATGAACGATTCCCCTCAAGATGAACCTCAAACATTCGCAAGCTTTCTAAATCTAGTTAAAAAACTTGAGAAAGTTGTCCAAGAAACTCCAGAACTATCCATGGGAGAGAAAGAAAAAGAGGAGGAGGCTAAAGGAATTAGTGAAGATAGATCAGCTTCTGAAGAACTTGCATCAGCACAAATAGTAAAAGAGAGTGAATTGGAAGGAGTTGAAAAACACACTGATAAAATAAAGAAGGAAGATGTGCAAATAAAGACAAATGGAAAAGGTAAGCTGAAAGAAAGTACAATCGAATATTTACTAAAAATAGAGGAACAACTAATTCAGCATTATTCAGGTACAGAAGTACAGTTAGAAGATTTTTACTTCAAGATTGAAGATATAAGTGATGAACAGATAGTTAGAAAGATAAAATCAAAATTTCATTCCATGGAAAACATTTCCCTAAGGAAAAAACTCAATGTAGGATTTCCTTTTGCTTTGTTCAAAATTGATGGAAAATATAAAATCACAGTTCCTATAAGCACAGGAGAGATGGCAATACCCACATATGTGGAGGGTTCAAGAAAGCATCTTAAACTACAGTCAATTGGAACTAAAGAAATACCAACTTTAGACTCAGATGAGATTAACATCTGGAATCAAGCAATGAGTAAGTTGCAGTTAAAAATTACACAGATACTTAATTATAAAGCAAAAGATGACCTTAGTAAAATCAATCCGGAAAACATTCAATTAGTTGAAGCGGATATTATTACAATTCAAGAATTCATAAAAGGATACGAGAAAAAAATAAAAGATGTAAAAAGCTTCAGTGTTGAAATTTACAAGTTTTTGGAAGATTTAAAACAAAATATTTCAGATGGAAAGGGGTTATGGAAGGATTTCGAAGAGTTTCTCGAAGCTTCAACAAATCTTAAAGAGCAAATAGAAAGTCTACAGAAAAAGCACCAAGAATTAAGCAAAGAGACACAGATAGAGTATCTAAAACTTAGAAAAGAACAAAGGCAAATTAATGGAAAAACTAAGAGGTATAAGATAGAAGAAAAAAGAGGGAAGGAAATAACAAGAGAAAAGAAAAAAGAATTGGTAACAAATTTGAGAGAATTTCAAAGCAAAAAAAAGCATCTGCAAAGAGATATTGATAAAACAAAGGAAATTCAAGACACAGTTGATCTATGGAACGAAATTTTACTGACAGAGGACCAGCAAACTGCTACACAAAAAATCAGAGAAAATTATGATTTAGCTTTGTTTTCATCTATTAATGGATTGTTGGAAGAAGGAGCAAGTGAAGAGATTTTTGGCAATATAAGAGAATATGAAACATCGATTGATAAGATTACCATTCATGTAATATACATTCCAGCAACCATTTGTGAATTTCGAGCAGTTCAAAAAGAGAAAAAGATTGAAGGAAAAATAGCATACTTTAATTTAACAAAAGAAATTACCTTCTTCAAACCGACCTTAGTATAATGAAAGAATAGGTTCGTTTTTTATGTCATTAAACACATTTATTAGTGCTTCTTTTTCTATTTAATCAGATGACGAGAAACATTGTGGTCTGTAAAAACCTAACAAAAACGTTTCAAGTAGGTAATAGCACAGTTCATGCAGTTAATGGATTGTCTGTGGATTTTAGGGAAGGTGAATTCTCTTCAATTGTTGGACCAAGCGGGAGCGGGAAGACTACATTGTTAAATCTAATTGGAACGCTAGAGATTCCAACCACTGGAAGCATTACAATCAATGGAACTAATCTAAATAAATTTACCAAGGCAGATTCAGCTAAATCTGAGACAAAGAAAGGAGTCAAAGGGAAAATTAAATCTTTGCAGAGGAGACAGACTACATCAGAATTAACTAACTTCAGAAGAAAAAATTTGGGGTTTGTTTTTCAATTCTTTAATCTAGTCGAAGGATTAACAAGCTTTGAGAATATAGAGTTACCCCTGGTTTTTGATTCCATCCCATACGAAACCAGAAAAAAGAAAGTTGATGGAATTATTGAGGAATTTAAATTAAATTATCTTAGGGATAAATTCCCAGAAGAATTGAGCTCAGGAGAAAGACAAAGAGTAGCAATTATGAGAGCTCTGATTAACGACCCATTCTTGCTTCTAGCAGATGAACCAACGGGAAATTTGGATACAAAAACTGGACAAACTATACTGGATTTATTTCACGAGCTTAACAAAGAAAAGGGTACTGCAATTATACTAGTAACTCATGATCTCTCAGCAGCAAAAAGAGCAAGAAGAATCTTACACATGCATGACGGAAAAATTTCGTTTGACCAAATCAACGAAGAACTCGAGATAGAGTAATACTCGTTTTAGACGAATTAGAATGCATTCTCACGCTTTGGCAGAGATAGACCGTAATTTAAGGAGTATATATACTTTTCCCAGCACCTCTTCAGAAGTCTTATAAAGGCATGTTAGTCATTTTTCATAACACGGAGTAAAAATTACTCCTACAAAGTGTTAAATATATTCTTCGCGGAGTATTTATCATGTCGCTAAGAGGTTATATAATTAGAAGAGTCATTTATATAGTCCCTGTTATTCTAGGCGTAACTTTGATGAACTTTACACTAATTAACATAAGTCCAGGAGACCCAGTAATTATACGGATTGGGCTTATACACTGTGAAACAGAAGATTGTTACAACGCTGCGTATAATAGAGAAGCAATAAATATGGGATTATTAGATAGTAATCTATATACAGTACCTTGGTTTAAACGATATATCGACTTTGTGAGTGATCTGCTGAGGTTAGATTTTGGTACTAGTTGGTACTACACCAGAGCGGGTCAGGGTAGACCTATAGCGCAAATTATTTCAGAACATGCAAAATATACTATTATTCTGAATATAGTATCATTCTTTGCATCATTATTGTTGGCTACAGCAATAGGAGTGGTTTCAGCCACAAGACAAAATTCGTTCTGGGATAGATCATTAACTGTAGCAATGCTATTAGGTTATGCTATGCCCCTATTTTGGTTAGCAAAACTAATTATGTTAGTATCATTTTATCTGTTCGATTTCACTGGAGTAGCAGAAGGAGATGCGTTCACTGAACCGATCTTACTGAATGGGCAGTTTTACAAATTTCTGATACTGCCAGCACTAGCTCTAACAATTGGAGGGCTAGTATTTATGGCAAGATTGGTACGATCTCAACTGCTGGAAATCCTAAGACAGGATTATATTACGACGGCGAAAGCGAAAGGTCTAGACAGCAGATCAGTAATTTACAAACACGCTTTTAGAAATGGATTATTACCAATAGTTACTATTATTGGAAGCTCCTTGCCAGGATTACTCGGAGGATCAGTTATGATCGAACGAGTCTTCGGTTGGCCAGGGCTAGGAACAATATTTCTTAACGGAGCATTATTCAGGGACTACCCTTTAATGATGGCTACGAACACGATCTTCCCATTCCTTTTCCTAATAGCTAGATTACTGACGGACATTACGTATGTATTCATTGACCCGAGGATCAAATATTAAGGTGAACAAATGGCAACTATTGAAAATATTGAAACTGACGAATTCATTTTAGACGAAAAAACCTTAAGAGAAATCGAAACCATGAAAGGTGCTAATCAATGGTCTATTGTTTGGAGACGTATCAAGAAAGACAAAATGGGGATGTTAGGTCTCTATATTGTTACCTTTCTCATACTCATGGCTTTTGTCTCATGGATACTTCTACAACTAGACGAATGGTTAACACATGCAGGTTTACTTTATGGAGATCCAAACCTTATATCAAGTCTAAACAATCTGTATGTTGAATTATGGATACCTGGAGTAAGCAAATCAAATCCTATTGTTTTATTCAACCATCCTACCTACCAGTTCGCTGATCAAGTAAAACTTCCACCATCATTTATTCACCCATTTGGTACAGATGCCAATGGTCAAGACATGTTATCCAGAGTTTTCTTTGGAGCAACAAATTCATTAGCTCTTGGTTTTATAGGTCAGATGACGACGGTAATTATTGGTACCGTTTTGGGTTCTATAGCAGGATTTTATGGAGGAATTATTGACGATATTTTACAAAGAGTAATCGAACTACTCTACTCTATGCCCCAATTTATTTTAATGATCTTCATCATCGTTCTTTTCGAAGACATTCAAGTACCGGGTGGTAAGTATGCGGTAGTAGTTATTTTCTTCGCCCTTATTGGGTGGGGAGGTACGGCATTGATTATTCGGTCAAACTTCTTCTCGCTAAAAGAACAGGATTTTGTGGAGGCAGAACGGGCGCTAGGAGCGTCGGATATGAGGATTATTTTCAAACATATTCTTCCGAATTCACTAGCACCATTGATTATTATCGTAACGCTAGGTATAGCAGGTACAATCTTTCTATTCGCAGCCTTAGCCTTCTTCGGCTTTGGTGACGCAACCATTGTTTCCTGGGGTGACGATCTTAACAAATGGCAAGATCAATTGCTAGAGTATCCGTGGATGCCCATGTTCCCGGCTTTGTTCATTTTCTTTACGGTATTAGGATTCAATCTATTTGGTGACTCTTTAAGAGATGCTTTAGATCCAAGACTGAAGGATTAAGACACCTTCTTTCAAACCCTTTTTTCTTTTTCAGTTTGTTTTTAGTTGGAATGATTTTCTCTCCTTTTTTAATCAATTTACAGATTATAACATGCTTTTTGTACATTTTTTTTGGTGTTTAAATAAGACAGTGTAAATTATACGTTGAAGGATTGTAGCTATGTACCTGTTCCATGGTGATCCTCGGGGCTACATCCAACGAACATTAAAAAGCGAACCGTAAGCATCTTTGTAAGAAGATGTGGGCGGTGTAGGAGGGGATGTGGCATCCCCATGATGTGCCCTAGGCACTTCTAAAGAATTTGTACAAAATTCATGTCATAGTTTGATAAGCTCCTCTTGCTTATCATATCCTTTGGTAGACTATATTTCCAAAACCGGATGTAGACCATTCACAGGGAGGGAGAGGTTTTTATTGAAAAATTTTTGTGTATTTAAAGTAATTTGCCTATAATATATTGGGAAAATGACAACTATCACAAATAAAATACATTTGGAACCTTTAACCATTGAAAGAAGTGTTATTGAAACTCCTCTCTTTTTGATCAACGGTAAACTCAGAAGGTTGGATTGGCGCAAGAACCAACACCATTTCTTCAGATTTCTTGAAGAGCTGCCTAAGATACTTAGAAGAGATGTTCCTGAGAATGTATTCAATGAAGTAATTCTTCACTATCAGAACCTTAACAATCTTTTGCTCGAGAGTCATCTCCATGATGAGAGCTTCAATAATGGAAACATGCTAATCTACTTTTTAGCTTTATTGGAACATCACACAACTCTTCATGGTAGGGAGATTCAGTTCAAGAATCTCCGACGTATCTTTAGATTATGGGGTATTGATGATAATTTTACTTTCTATTTGCGAAGGATAGCCCAAGCTAGAGAAAGATTGGAAACCGCTGAATTACTCAAATTTGACCCACTTAGCACCCTCGATGACATACAGAAGAAGATTAACCATCTCATTGATTATTTATCTCTTAAACTTCCTGTCAAGAATGATGATCTTGAGAGAATTAGAGAAAGAGTTACAAAACTCCTTGACAAACGTATCATTCCCTATGCTAGTATTCAAGATGCCGGACTCACAATGATAGTTGCATCTTTCCCAGAATATCTTGAAATTCCCGCTCTCAAGCTTTATTTCTTGTTGAATCTTAGAAAAGAGTTTAAGGTTGACTTGAATGCTCTACGTAAGAGAGTACAGAGATATCGAGAAAGACTGAAGGAAAAGAATCTTTAGAGTCTAAATGCATTGAAATGATTTTTTAGGAATGCTAATGTCTAAATTAAGTAGTATGGTAGATGTTTTATTTTACTAGTAATCTTGTCATCATCGTTTATTTTTTTGAAGCGAAAAAAGAATAGAAAATTAAATGCTAACCAATTCTTAATCTTTTTTTACGTTTCACTTCTGCTTAGAATAAATATGATAAACTTATACTTAACACGAAAAGTTTAAATTTAATGTAATTCTGTGAGATTATCATTGTAATGGGTGTCAAGATAGAGTTTAAGGTTGCAACAACAACTTTTATAATTGTATCCACTCAGAACAAGACAAAGCGTTAAAAAGGATTTGCAAATCTTACTACAAAGGAATAGTGAAAGTGTGATTTTATGAGTCGTCCACCTGAAGATATACTATTAGAAATAAAGGGACTAAAAACATATTTCTTTACAGAAGAGGGAGTAGTAAAAGCAATAGAATCAGTAGATATAGAAGTTTATAAATCAGAGACACTAGGATTAGTAGGAGAATCAGGCTCAGGAAAGTCTGTAACAGCACTTTCAATACTGGGAATAGTTCCAGACCCACCAGGTAAGGTCCTTGATGGTCAAGTTGTTTTTCATGGTCAAGATCTTCGCCACCTCAGTGATTCTGATATGCGTAAAATCCGTGGTAATCAAATTGCTATGATTTTCCAAGATCCTATGACTAGTCTTAACCCTGTTTTTACTGTTGGTGATCAAATCAGTGAAGCTATTATGCTCCACCAAAAAGTTTCCAAGAAAGAAGCTAAGGAAAAATCCATTAAGATTATGAGTTTAGTTGGTATTCCTTCTGCTGATGAAAGAGTTGATAATTATCCTTTCGAGTTCAGTGGAGGAATGAGACAGAGAGTTATGATTGCCATGGCTCTCAGCTGCAATCCTGAATTACTAATTGCAGATGAACCTTCAACAAGTCTCGATGTTACTATTCAAGCACAGATTCTTGAACTCCTCAAAGCAACAAGTGAAGAGTTCGACATGAGTATCATACTAATTACTCATGATATGGGTGTAATCGCAGAGATGTGTGACCGTGTAGCTGTCATGTATGCAGGTTATATTTGTGAACTTGGAGATATAATGATTATCTTCAAGTCTCCATTTCATCCATATACAAGAGGGCTTTTAGGAGCCATACCTCGTCCTGACGCGGAACGAGAGGATTTAACCATTATTCGAGGTGCAATACCCAATCTAATTAATCCTCCATCAGCATGTCGATTCCATCCTCGTTGTGATTATTACATGCAGGGTTTATGTGATGTTATTTTACCAGCAATAATAGAAGTTGAACCAGGTCATGATGTTAGATGTCATATCTATTCTGAAGAAGGTAAAGCTTGGATGCAAAAACATGGCCAAAAAAGAGAGATTGGCAAGGTCCCAAAAGCGATAAAGTAGGTGAGGAAAATGAGTCAAACTGATAAAACATTCATTGAAAGATTGGCAGAAAAACAGCAAGATGGTCGTATTAGAACCATAGAAATGGAAGAAGACGTAGTTCTTCAAGTTACTAACTTAAGAAAATTCTTTGATATTCCTATTCCTTTTGAAACCACTTGGTTTATGATTGCTTTTGTTGGAGCAATAGTTGTTTTTGCTTTCAATCAAATAGCAGGTCTTGCATTAATTGCAGCGATAATTATAGCTTATTTTGGTTTACCTCGTATTCCACCTTTCAACAAAAGACCTAAAGTTGCTCACTTAAAAGCTGTTGATGGGATAGATCTAAAAATCAAAAAAGGGAAGATTGTTGGTCTTGTTGGTGAATCAGGCTGTGGGAAAAGTACAGCAGCTAAAACAATCATTAGATTATTAGAACCAACTTCTGGATCTGTATACTTCAAAGGAATTGATATTAATCGTCTTACCTCTGAAGAGATGAAAGAAATTAGGAGACATTTACAGATTGTTTTCCAAGATCCTTATGCTTCCCTCAATCCTCGTGCTACTGCACACGACATTATCATTGAACCTTTTGACATTCATGGAGTAGCCTCTGGTGATGAAGCCAGTTATAGGGTTTTAACTCTCTTAAAGGATGTAGGATTAGCTCCTCATCATGCTTACCGTTATCCTCACGAATTCAGTGGAGGACAAAGACAAAGATTAGGAATTGCCAGAGCTTTAGCTTTGGAACCTGATTTCATAGTAATGGATGAACCTGTTTCAAACTTAGATGTATCTGTTCGTGCAGCAATTATCCAGCTTATTCTTGAGTTGCAAAGGAAAATGGGACTTACTTATCTATTCATTGCTCATGATCTCTCCCTTATTAAAATCTTAGTTGATGAAGTTAATGTAATGTATCTTGGTAAGATTATGGAAGCTGGTACCAGTGATGAGATATTTGAAACAATGATGCATCCCTATACCAAAGCATTGATATCTGCAGTACCAATTGCAGATCCAACCAAGAGATCAAAGAAAATCTTCCTAACAGGTGACATTCCAACACCAATAAACCCACCACCAGGATGCAAATTCCAAACAAGATGTCCATTAGTATCAGATATTTGCCGTGTAGAAGACCCTCCTGCAAAATGGTACACTGTTTCTCATGTTGCTTATTGCCACAATATTGAAGGTGGAGAAGAAAGTCCTGAATATTTCGCAAAATAGTTCTCCTTCTCTTTTTTATTCTATTTTCTTATTTATTTTTAGTATGTCATAATGTAATAATATTTATTAGCTTAAAAATAGAGTATTATCTGTTATTAGTTTCACATTATGATATGTGAGGAGATTATATGAGTAGAGTAAACCTTGAATCTGCAAAAAATAATATTGAAAGAATTCTTACTAGTTTAAATGAAATCCAGCAACTTCTGACAAGTAAAACACAAGAGATTAATTCGAAAGTTCGAGATTTTAGTGACACTTTAACTGCTTATTTCAAGCAAGCTGAAGAAAAAGATCAGCTTGTCAATCAAGAGGAAGAGAAAAAAGCAAATAACACTACTCTGCTGGATCAGGAAAGCCAAAAACTGCAAGGATTAAACCACAACAAAGATGTTCTGCATTCCGAGATTTCCAGTAACCAACGAGATATTGAACAATTATCTACTTTAATTCTAGAAAGAGAGAAACTCTTTACAGAATTAAGTGTTCAAGTTGATTCATTAAACGAAAGAATATCAGAACTAAAGCGTAAAGATGAAGAAATTGAAGTTCTCACTCAAGCTACTTTAGATGAAACTAAAGAAGAACTAAGAAAACAAGAGATACATCACGCTGAATTGTCAACAGAGTATAATAAAATGATTTCAAGATCAAAAGCTCTCAAATATCTAGTAAAACAAGATATAGTTACTTTTCCTGAAATTCAAGTTATACGTAGTTTAACCGTTCCTGGTGTTGATAATGAGGAGAACTTGAAGAAGACCTCTGGAGTTTCAGACCAGATCATTAGAAATATTCTAACTGATTTGGATAGGAGAGGTATCATATCTTTCGATATACACACTGGTAAATTCCAGGTATTAACGGAGTTGGATATTTAGGTGAGTGAAATGATGGAAGAAAAGATGATTAGAATTTTAGAAGAATTGAAACAGGATTTTGAAGAATTAGCATCTAGAAAAACATCGGTTATTTCAACTGTCAAGATGACAATTGAAACAACTACAGATGATGTAAGAGCTATCCCCGGTTTCATAACCTCATTAGAAACAACCATACAAAACCTTCAACAAATGAACAGGGATTTAGAAGAAAAAATCATGCAAGCACAACAATCTATTGACACTGTTACTACAGAGACTGAGATTAGTTCAAGCAATAAATCTGATTTGGAAAATACTGAGGAAAGAAAGCGAAACCAGAAAGCAGATTTGGAAGCTCAAATAGAAGATTACCAAAATAAGAAAGTTCAACTTGAAAAGGAATTCCAGGAACTCACTCAACTTGTGAATATGAAAGATAATGACTTCAATCAACTACAGGTAACTACAAAACAAGAAATCGATGCAATTAGTCAAAAAATAAATGAAGCGAGTGTGAGACTAGAGTCAGCCAAAGAAGAAAATAAACTCATAGTCTATTTAATGGATTCTGGACTTTTGGATGTTCCAGAAGCTGAAGTAGTTTCAATAATTGCTTCTTATCCAAATGGTTTGACAATGGCAGAAATTAAAGAAAAAGTAAGTATGGCACCAGTTAGAGTTCAGCCTACTATTAACAATCTTCTTGAAAAAGTCCTAGAACATGATCCAGCATCTGATTCTTACAGAATACTTGAGACGATTAAGAAAGAACTGAGTTAAGTTAACTCTGGAAATAGGATTTGAGGGAGTTTTTATTTCTATTTTTCACATTTGGAAAGAGTACTCTTAATATTTGGCAACTGTATCGATGACACTGCACCATGTGTATTTATTGAAGAGATAGCGTAAGCTTTTTGAAGCAATGCAAAATTGAGAAAATGAATCCGTATTCATAATACGTATTGAGGTTATGAAATATGTCAAGTTATGTTGAGCGTGTTTATGAACATGTAGTAGAAAAGAATGAATCACAGCCTGAGTTTCATCAAGCTGTGAAAGAAGTTCTTGAGAGTTTAATACCGGTTTTCGAAAAAGAACCTAGATTTGAAAAATACAAGATACTAGAGAGAATAACCGAACCAGAAAGAGTGGTTATATTTCGAGTTCCTTGGGTAAATGATAACGGAGAGATTCAAGTTAATCGAGGTTTCCGTGTTCAATTTAATTCCGCTATTGGTCCCTATAAAGGTGGGCTTCGTTTCCATCCTAGTGTCAACTTGGGGATTATCAAATTCTTAGGATTTGAACAAACCTTCAAAAACTCACTAACAGGAATAGCAATGGGAGGAGCTAAAGGTGGAAGTGATTTTGATCCAAAAGGTAAGTCAGACAATGAAGTTATGCGTTTTTGTCAAAGCCTGATGACAGAACTTTATCGTTATGTAGGAGGCAGAGTTGATGTTCCTGCAGGAGATATTGGAGTTGGAGCCAGAGAGATTGGCTATCTATATGGTCAATGGAAAAAAATTACCCAAAGCTATGAACCTGTTTTGACAGGTAAATCCTTGGAATATGGTGGTTCTCTTATTCGTCCTGAAGCAACAGGATATGGTTCTGTATATTTTGCAGTGGAAATGTTAAAGGCAAATAATATAGACATAAAAGGTAAAACATGTCTCGTTTCAGGTAAAGGGAATGTAGCACAATATACCACAGAAAAATGTATAGAATTGGGAGCTAAAGTTGTCACTCTCTCTGATTCGGGTGGTTTCATTCATGATCCAGATGGCATCACTAAAGAAAAATTAGATTATGTCTTCGAACTAGAAAATGTGAGAAGAGGACGAATTAAAGAATATGCAGAAGAGTACGGTGTGGAATTTTACCCAAAAGAGAGACCATGGAAAATTGGAGGAGATATAGCTTTTCCAAGTGCAACTCAAAATGAGCTTGATGGTAATGATGCTAAGACTCTAGTCGATAGCGGTTTAATTGCTGTTTCTGAGGGAGCAAATATGCCTTCTACAGCCGAAGCAGTTGATATTTTTCTAGAAAACAAGATTATGTTTGGACCAGGTAAAGCTGCTAATGCAGGTGGTGTTTCTACTTCAGGTCTTGAAATGGCCCAGAATTTCAGCTTCACATCATGGGATCGCAATACTGTTGATAGAAAACTCCATGATATAATGATAAATATCCACAAAATGGCTTTTGATGCAGCTAAGGATTATGGTGAACCTGGAAACTATGTTCTTGGTGCAAATATAGCAGGTTTCAAGAAAGTAGCTAATGCAATGATCCTTCAAGGTCACTGGTAAAACTCTGAAAATCAAAAATAACAGGATAAATCCTGTTTTCGTTTTTCTTCTTTTTAATTTGGTTCTACTATTAATCCTTCTCCGTTTTGAGCATCTATTCTGATTATCAGTGGTTTCTTTGTTCGTACATGCCTTACATATTCCAAATCAGTTACAATTTCCTGTTTTTCCAACCAGTCCCAGTTTATAATCTGATCATCTTTGTTGTATTTGATATGTAGATAACCAATATTAGATGTCACAATATTATGAAAGAAATGGGTTCCTTGTGAAAAGTCTACTTGGAAACCGTCAAGACCTGCTTCAATAATTATTTTCGCGCTGCTGATATTATTCCACTTAGCTGGTATCCCAAGAAATCTATCTGCAGTTCCCCATCTACCAAAACCAATTAAAACAGATTCTGTCTTTGTTTTGAATAAATTAGCATTAACCTGATCAATCTCTTCTGCAATCTTAAGTGTCTGTGTTTTATCAAATTTATCAGGTTTCACGAAAATAATATCTCGTAAGTCTTTTCTGATTAAATTACCTGATACATGTGTTGATTGAGCTACAATATTTTTTATATCCGCTTCACTTAGCTCTTCAATCATCATTGCTTCTTGGTAAAGATAGGGCCGAATTTGAAGTATAACAAACTTATCTTTCTCACCTTTGGATTTCTTGAAATTTCCAGCAAACTCAATTTCAATTGAACTTCCTAGAGCTTTCTCACCCATTGTTAGTATCTTAGTAATAATTTTAGCTAGAGGAAAAGTATCCAATTTTAATTGGTTACCAAACGTTATAACTGGAGCTCCTTCATCAAAATATCCTTCTCGTAGAATTTGAGATTGGACATCATAGGTATCAGCTATATTAGATAGAGTTCTATCCTTAATTGCATCACTTAGATTGTACTTTACAGTATAAGGATCATCTTCCAAAATATCGAATGCTTTGTACATTAAATCAATCGCATAGAAGTTTTTCTGACTTAGGTCTAGTAGCATATCAGGTGTTGAATGGTAATTTAATTTAGGATATTTTGGACAGAATCTTACTGAAGCCCCTCCATCAAGTATTGTTTTCCCAAGTCCAAGTGCAACGTGTGCAATCCTATCCTCCGGCTTCATATAGTCACCAAATGGGTAGAAATTGTAAGATGCGGCTGCACCTGAAAAGTCAGGATAGAACTTGTTATTATGTTCTCTACCTACAACATTCTGAAGAACTACAGCCATTTTTGATTCTTCAATAGTATGACTGATAGTTTCAGCATACGTTTTAGCAAGTTTGAGAAAAGGAGATGCATAAACTAGTTTTATAGCAATACATAGTTGCTCTAATCTATCCTTTACATCAAGACTATTATTAGGTATCATATAGGTGTCAAAGATTCCAGCGAAAGGTTGGTAAGCTGAATCTTCTAAAAGACTAGAAGAACGTACTGCTAAAGGTCCATTTAAGTCTCTCAAAAGGAAATCCAAATCTTCTCTAAGACTTTTAGATAATTTAGCTTTGACAAAACGCTCTTTAAGTTCTTGATCAGATGCATCAGAAAGAGCAAATTTGTACAGATTATTATCCTCCATAAATCTATCAAATTCATCAGTACCAATAACAATAGTCTTAGGTATTTCTATGATAACATTCTCAAATTCAACGTCAATCATAAAGGAATTTAACAGAAACATTAGAAACGCAAGCCCTCGACCTTTTCCTCCTAGAGAGCCAGGTCTTAGACGTATGAAGAGAATTTCTGGATGATATGCTTCTCTAGAGAAATCATTTACTATTCCTCTAGTTTTCTCAATTACAACTTCCTTTGTGATCTGTAGGAGAAACGCTCTTAACTCATCTTCTGCAAACTCAGAAACTTTTCGAGGTTTAAGCTTTTGTGCAATTTCAAATTCTCCTCTAGCGTTTAACCAGTTTGAGAAATGGTCATTTCTTCCATGGTAGATGAGAGAACTTTCGGGAACTTTTTCCAATTGCTCATAAAAATCTATGATGTCATTGGCTTTTCCTACAATTTTTCCTTCACTGTCTTTGAATATAAAGTCACCAAAACCTACGCTCTCTAGCAACCAATTCCGCAAATCCCAAACCAATCCATGAGACCTTTTGTGAATAAATGAATACCCCTTTTCTTCAGCTTGCTCTCTGTATTTCTCCTTGCTTGATTGTAGAAGTATAGGGAGGGTTGAGTTTTCTTTGGTAAGCTTCTCAGCAAAGGCAAAACCTGCTGATTTATCTAACTCACCATTTCTGGGAAATTCTATATCTAAAATAACCCCCATCACATTTTCCCCATATTTCTCATGATAGGATGCAGCTTCTTCATAAGTCTCAGCTAGAAGAATTTTAGGTCTGATCCTCATCTTAAGCAAATCTTGAAAATCATTAGTACCTTCTGTTATTAATCTGTGAGTTTGACGCATAAGTTCTCCGTAAATTTCAGGTAAGAGAAGAGAGTAAAAACGAATTGAATCGTCAACAAGAATAAAAACCTTAACATCTCCAGTTTTTGTATCATGGTCTGCGTTAAGTTTATCTTCTAGATGTTTGATTATCGCAACAAAAAGTTTAGAATCACCATTCCAAACAAAAACGCGATCGATTCCTTTGCGTTTTTCAAAATCAGGTACAAAATTGATTTCAACAACACTGTTGAGAAGCAGAATCACAGGTATATTTTGTATTTCCTTTACTTGTTCTCCAAAAGAAAACGCATCTATTTCTCCTAATCTCCGCATGGTTATGACGAGATCAAAGTTTTTTTCCTTGAGTATGTCAATAGCTTCTTGAGCAGAAGAGACTCTTGTTATTCTAGGCAATGTTCTTAAGTTTAGATTTTTAAATTCCTCATAAATTTGATCTGAAAGCCTTCCATCTTCTTCGATCATAAAACTATCATATATACTGGATACTAGAAGCACATTGTGCATTCGCTTAGACATTAATTCATGAAATATCTTATATTTGGGTTTATAATCAAAGTAGAAACTTTCTTCACCATAGTCTGTAGACAATTATACTACCCCCAAAGTTTGGGATTATCATGTTTACATTTCTTTATCGCAATATAACGATTTTTGTTCGAATAAAAATATAATTTCCATTGAAATAAAGGAAGAAAAGGAGTTTCTTATTGATTAGCTTTAGCTAAAATCCAATAATGTCGTTCTCCTCCTCTTTCTAAAACTTCTTCAAAAATAATCTCAAATCCCGCATCTTTCACTAATTCCAATGATTGTTCGGCACTATAATGACTCCAAAACATCTTTGTGCCAAAATACTCCCCGGTATCTTCCGATTCACTTGAACCCAAACCAATCAGCATTATTCCTCTTGGTTTGAGGATTCTTCGGAATTTTTTGAAGAGGAAAGCATGTTTTTCACGTGGTAAATGGATGATAGCATAGAAGGAAACAATACCATCAAAAGAATCATCAAGAAAATCCATCTCACTCATATCGGCTTTAAGAAACTCTCCTTTAGGAACATGCTTCTTTGCTAAGGAAAGCATTTCCTCAGAAATATCTATACCAATAACGGAAAAACCTTCATCAACAAGATACTTTGTAACTGGAACTCCAGCCCCACAGCCTACATCTAAGATTTTTGCTCCTGAAGTCAATAATTCAGTGAATTGTCTCAGTTCTATGATACTCTCGAATTTATTTCTTTCTGAGTGATAGTTGAGAGCAATCTTGTTATAGCCTTCCTCAACTATCTTTTCTTTCTTCATATAGTTTCAGCAGACAGCGAAAAATATAAACAATTCCTTACTAGAGCACAGAATCATTATTTTTTACTGTCGGGAACTGTGCAAAAATTTTATAATGGTCCCAGCAGAAGTTACTTAGAGTGGTAGAAGCTATTCTATTGTAAACAAGATAAGTTAGGAAGAAACGACAATGTCCCAGAGAGAAAATCAAGGTGATGATGCTGCACTTGGTGGAGAGGTTTACCAAGATTTCACAAAGCATAGGCCATTGTCTGAAAGAGATGCATTGATTATTGAAATGTATGATGAGGGATTGTCTACCTACGAGATAGCTGAAATACTTGAAATTAACAGACATACAGCTTCGAAAGTTCTCAAGGAAAACGAAATTCAGACAAGAACAATAGCAGATTATCATAAACTAAAACATCATGATATTGTCCACTTATTTAAGCAAGGTAAAACAAAACACGAAATTGCTAAAGAATTAAGTATAACATACTATACAGTTAGGAAAGTCTTAGAGGACAAAGGGTTAGTACTGAATAAGAAAGATAGGGAAACACTTGCCATTGCTAGATATATCCAAATGAAAAACAGGGGATATGAAAATGATGCAATTGCTATTTTCTTGGACATGACAGAGAAACAACTTAACAGACTAATTCGTAATTCAGGAGTTAATGTTTCAACAGTGAGACATAAATCTAGAAATATAGACGTTCTACCTGATATAGTTCTGCAATGTTTGAAAGGAATGACTTTATCAAAAATATCAATGAAGTACAAAGTTGATCTTGTTTTAGTAAAAGAAATTCTCTATGAATTTGGCTTATGCACTCGAAAAAAATAATGCATTAAATTACTATTTTTGATTATATTACTAATATCCTTAAATTATTCTGAAAAAGTCCCCAAAACTTCGAAAGAGTTGTCATTGAAGTGGATTTAGAGTTACTGTTTCTAGTAAAGCTTAATAAGCAATGAATTTTTTCTTCTTCAAAAGAGAAAAAAGGCTTTAAGATTGTGATCAAATGGGAAAAAAAAGAGATTGGTTAATTGTTCATGAAGAGCCACTTGCAGGTTACTCAATGCAGAACATATTCAGGGTTTTATGGGATAATAAGTTTAGAATCCATCCTAAGTATTGGTTAAGATTTGGTTATGGTATAGGTTTAAGTTTTATTACTATTCCATTAAAGGTTTGGCAAAAAATCCGACATCATAGAAAAATAAAGAAGACAGAAATAAAAGAAGATCCTATTTTCATTATCGGTCATTATAGAACAGGAACTACCTATTTGATGACTTTAATGGCTTTTGATAAATCTAAAGGATATGTTTCTAATATCGAAGGATATGCAACTTTGTTCTATTTGGGTGTTCCTAAATTTGCTAGATGGATAATGGCAGCATCATTACCTGATGTAAGACCAATGGATAATGTTGTTATGGGAGTTGAAGAACCAACTGAAGAAGAGTACTGTGTAGGTACTTTTACTAGATATGGATATTACACTGGATTCATCTTCCCACGTAATTTTGATTTATATTCAAGATTTCTGACATTTGAAGGAATGCCAAAGGATAAAGCTAAATGGAAAAAAGCTTACTATTATACTGTTCAAATGCTGACTTATGGTCACAAAGGTAAACAGCTGTTCTTGAAGAACCCAACACATAGTTATAGGCTTCCAGAAATATTGGAGATGTTTCCAAACGCTAAATTCATTCACACTTACAGAAATCCTTACGAAGTATATCTTAGTACAGTAAAGTTTTTTGACGAAGTTTTTGCTATCTATACACTTCAGACATGGGACAAAGAAAAGATGAAACAGGATATTTTAGATAATTACAAACTATTATACGAATATCAAAATAAAGATCTGCATTTAATTCCAAAGGACAGAATTGTTCATATCAAGTATGAAGAATTCATCCAGACACCAGCTGAAACAATGGAAAGAGTTTACAAAGACTTAAACATTAGTGGATGGGAAGAATACAAAGAAGATATGATAAAATACGCTGAATCACAGAAACGTGAATACATTCCAAATAAACATAAAATTGATTCTGATACTATTCGTAGAGTTAATGAAAGCTGGAAAGATTATATGGAACAATATGGATATGAAAAATTGGAACCATAGAGTGTAGGGATTCATTTTTTTTTCTTATTTTTTGTACCTCTTACTATAGCATTTATAAAAATATGTAAACATAATTCTGAATTATAACATAATTGCGAGACTTAAATTTTAAATAAACATATTCTTCGAATTCAAATCAGATTATCTAATCTCATTTAGTACGGTGCAATTTAATGTGTGATCATTGCTTAAAACATGGTACAGCGGGCAAATGGTATTTGAACGCGAAACTCTATTCTGAAGAATTGGCAAAAGAACTTGATCTCAAGGAATTCATGCTGGAGCAATACAAAACTTTTGAAGCAATGCAAGTTAGAAATTTCGGAGGTTTTAGCGCAGTAGGTATGGGGTATAAAATGCAGTTACCAATTATTAGTAGAATAGTCAAGTATACTGCTGAAAAGATGCTTCATACAGAAAAACCTTCAAGAAACCCTTTTAAAGCAGAAGGTCACATTGGGCAAGTTGTACCTCTAGATGATGCGATTGCGATTTTAGAAACATGTGTACCTGAAGACAGTTTAATCATGAAATACTGTATGTGCAGATATATGCATAAAGGAGAGAAAGAAGCTTGCTGCATAAATTTCGGGATTATGTCAGAAATCATTGATAAGCTTCCGCGTTTCATTCCTGAACCAGAGGATAGTAAGTATAGACTTACAAAAGAAGAAGCTATTGAAAAATTCACTGAGTTCAACAAAAAAGGATACATAGGAACTATATGGTATGGAGCTTATCCTTACATAAACAACCTTTGCGCCTGTCAAACACCTATGTGCGCTGGTTTTAGACCACGTACAGAATTTGGTATAAAATCAATTTTCAAAGCTGAATATGTAGTAGAGAATAATCCTAATAATTGTCAAGGATGTAAGAAATGCATCACAATGTGCCAGTTTGGTGCAATAGATTTTGATGAAAAAGCTAAGCGAGCATTGATTGATCAATCTAAATGCTATGGATGTGGCAATTGTTTACTCGCCTGTAGATTTGAAGCTCTGAATTTAGTTGCTCGAAAAGAAATTCCAGCTTTAGCTGGAAATTACTAGTAGTGGTGCTATTATGGGGAAAATAAAGATCAAAATTGACTATTCAATCTGTGGTGATGGAAACAAAATCGATCCTCGAGATTGTACCATTTGCTTGAAAGTTTGTGATCCTGCTATCTTTCTCTTACATCAATCAATAAAATATCAAAAGGAAGATGATCCATACGATCCAAAAATATGGAGAGTAACACCAGTTTATCCTTCTCTGTGTATCCTGTGCATGAAGTGTGTGGAACAATGCCCAGAAAATGCAATAAAAATACGTAATTAAGGTGATTTTAATGTCCGAAAAAAAAGAAAAAACTAACAACTATCCTTTGAAAAATCTTGGAAAGTGTCTTGTGATTGGAGGAGCGGGAATGCTAGGATTTGAAATTGTTTTGCAATTAAAGAAAGAAGGATATTTCGTACGCATATTAGATCTTGAACCAGTAGACCTTGAAGGTGTGGAATCGCTAGTTGGTGATATTAGGAATCTAGACGTTGTTGAAGAAGCTTGTGAGGGGATGGATACAGTTTTTCAAACAGCGGCAGCTATTTGGGATCCAGGAACACCCAAACGCGTTTATGATGAGGTAAACGTCATAGGTAACCAGAATGTTATCGATACTTGCATTAAATTCGGAATTCCAAGATTTGTTTATACATCAACTCTAGATGTAGTGGTAGATGGAAAAGAACCAATCATATATGCAGATGAATCACTTCCTTATCCTAAGAAACTACCTAAAGATAACTATTCAAGGACAAAGATTCTAGCTGAAAAAGCAACTATAGAAGCAAACAATGAAGATGGATTGCTAACTGTTTCTTTGCGTCCAGTTGGAATGTATGGTCCAAGAGATAAATATCATATAGCAAATATCATTCAAGTAGCCCAAAGTAAGAACAATATTAAGTTAGGAGATGGAACTGCAGAATTTTCTCATGTTTATTCAGAAAATGCTGCATACGCTCACATATTAGCAGCTAAACATCTTTATTCTGGATCAAAAGTTCCTGGAGAATGCTACTTTATCGCTGATCACCAACCAGCAGATAATCTATTTGTTTTCATGAAACCCTTTCTTGAAGCGTTGAATCTACCTGTGCCAGAGAAGTCCATCCCGTACAAAATAGCCTATTTTTTGGCGTGGTTTGCTGAGAAATTCGCACCTAAGTCAAATTTCAACAGATTTGCTGTTATACAAACATGTGTAGATCACACATTTGTTAGTGATAAAGCTGAAAGAGATTTTAGTTACAAACCAATTGTATCCAAAGAAGAAGCTTTTGAAAAAACGGTCGATTGGTTCAAAAACGAGTCAGGAATAGTCTAATTTTTCCAGATATTCTTATATATGAATACGAAATAGCAGAACTACGGTGATCTACTATGGGTAAAATAGGAAAATCCATTTCTCGTTTATTTACCTTTGCTGTCTTCGGTGCTTGGTTTACCTTTGCTATTTGGGGACTAAAAACTTGGGGAACAGCAGATCCATTTGTGAGTGAAAAAACAACTGTAATATTGCTTAGCCTTTTAACCTTTATTGGTATGTTCATACTCTTCGTTATTGCCTCTGCTCTTGGAGCAATTGGTAAGAAGAAGAAGAAGAAAGAAGAGGAGAAGAAGTTTTCATTTACAACAAAAGATGGAGACAAAATGGAGTTCGGAGGAGGAGAGGATTTCGATTTAGACAAGATACCAGCTCCATTCAAAGAAATAGGCAAGAAATTCATGGAAATGGCTAAAAAAGAAATGAATAAAGAAAAATAGTCTATTTCTTCACTTTTTCTTTTTTAACAAAACTTAAAAACAAAAAAAATAGGTTTTAAATCTCAAAAAACTCCAGATTGACCAGAATGAACTTAAAAACTGATTTTGAAGATTTGCTAGATGGGTTGGATATTGAAAATAGAGATTATCAAATATCTGCTGTTAAAGAGATAGTAGAAAGTTACAATGAGAAATCAGTTTTACTGAATTATCCTTATGGGACAGGAAAGACTATAATCGCACTACTTGCTTTTCTAGTAATAAAACAAGAAAATCCTAAAGCTCAATTTATTTTTACATCTGCTAGAGAAGCAGCAGGTTTACGATGTCGTCAAGCTCTAGAAATGGCAAAGAAATTTGGGTTTATTGAAAAACTTGGATACCTATATGATCCAACAGGTAAGGGAATAAGCTTACGTCAAAGAAGTAAGATGTATGAAGCATCTTCAGTTATTTTTTCCCCAATTACAACTTTGATGAATGACCACTTTGAGATTCGAAGTAAATTAAAAATAGATATTTTTCAAAACATAAGTATATGCGTCGTAGATGAAGCTACAGACTTACTAGCAAGGGAAATGACAGGTTTTAGACTAAGCAAATATTTCGAGGTTCTATTCCGTACAAGAACTAAGGGAAACAACTTCTCAATTCTAGGTCTTACTGGAACTCGTGATAGTCAGAGAGCAAAAGCGATAGTGAAACTCTTGGGTCAAGAAACTCATCTAATGCAAAGACTAGATCTATCACCATATGAAACTATAACCAAGATTCAGAAAATCAGACGTGAAGATTATATTAAGATAGATAAACTAATCTCTACTCATATTACAAAACCTATTGAGACCATCCAAAAACATCTTGGTTCAAAACTTTCAAGATTAGAAATTATCAAATTGTCTTATGGTGGAATACTAGATCGCTTACAATCTGAACCCAAAGATTATCCCTTCAAAGTTAGTAAATATTCCATAAAGGATAATGAAGCGAGAGAAGAATTGGTCACTGCATTTCTATTACTTTTCAAAATGACACATTCGAGATTGCTATTATTAGAATCTACTCCTGGTGAATTCCAAAAATATATAGAAAGTGATGAAAACAAAGAGATCTTCAAATCAATCATCGAGGCTAGTAAAGAAATCATCTCCTATAGAGTTGATCTACCAAGGTATGATCAACCTGAAGAAACAACAACCAGAGCTTTAGTACAACCTAAAGTTAGTGCGGCTATAGATTTAATACATGACCATGTTATTAGAGGAGCTCAGGTCCTTCTATTTACTAGATACTTAGCTCTAGGAAGTCAAATTAATGCCTTACTAAAGGCTTTGAAATTCCCAGATGTAAGTTACATCTCAGGTAAAACCTTAGAAGACACACGAAGAAGAACCTTGACAGAATTTGAGAACGGGAACGTTAATGTATTGGTATTTACTCCACTTGGAGGAAGGGGATTAAACTTAGAAGCTGCTGATGTTGTAATTCATTTAGATATTACCACAAACGTTGATGATATGATTCAACGACGAGAAAGAGCTAGAGGTTGTCTTGAATATGTTCTAGTTTTAGAAGAAACAAGCGAAGAGGGAAAGGTAAAAAATTATCAGAATTTAATAGATCCTAATAGTAAAGAAAAAGAAGAAGAAGCTGAGGGAATAAGTGAGTTGAAAACGTAAATAACGCAACCATAAAGATTCTTTAAGTATTATTTTCGTAAGTTTCAACTCTTCGTTTTTAACCTTGGTTACTCTAAACAATAGAATAAGAAGAAACTCCCTCCCGTTTTGGAAAGTCTGTGGTCTATTGGAAAGTGAGTTCCAAGAATGAGTACGTCCATAGCCTTGAAACTTGCTTTACCAAGCTTGACTTGCTCGTCTCGTTAGGTGATCTAAACGAACAAAACAACACTATCGCTCATATGTCCTTGTGGAATAATGATGCGCTAGGTTGAGCGTAATTTACGTTAAGTTGCTGTACATGTTTTTTTAGAGGAATTCTATTTCCAAACAACCATATGAGATAATAATCGATACCACTTTTAGCTGCTATTTTTGCTGCTTTAGCAACTAGCATCTTCAAGTATTTTGCATCAGTTACATATGGCAAAGCCAAATTTGCTGCGTTTTTCTTAATGGGATTTCTGAATATTAGAAATGTCCCAACTATTTCATCTTCTTCCTCTATAATCAAATGAGCAACTATATTATCTGCTTCACTGACAAGTTCATTCTTTATTTGTTCTACTCTTTCATCATCTAAATTGTCAAGTGATCTAATAACCTCTAGCCACTTTTCGACATCTTTCTCCATATCGAATTTTCTCACTTTGGAGATATCAACGGTTCCATCAATATTAGAAACCTTAAGGGTATAAACGATGTTTTCTACATCCTTAACATAATTGAAATCATATTTATTGGCTAGCTCAACTTGACTACCGCATAAAGCAGATGCGTAAGTTTCAACTGTCTTGACTCCTTTTTCTTTAAGAGTCTTTATTGCTGTATCATAAAGCAAACCTATAGCTTCTTCATGACCAGGCAACACTGAAGGAAAAACCAAACTAGCTTTCTTCTCTTCACCTTCTTCTTCTTTCATTACTTTGGATGTAAGAAAGCCGACCATCTTATCACCTTTGAAACAATAATGTCTTGTTTCAGGATCAAATTCAGGTTGTGAATATACTTCCTTCAATCGATCAGCAGGAGTTTGATGTGCATTAATCCAGTCTTGAGCGGCTTTAGCTCCTACTTTCTCTTGTTTTTCTTCGAATCCTTCTTTGTATGATTTAATGATATACGCAGACATATCCAAGCTAGAGCTTTTCTCGAACATTTATAAGTTTTCTTATGTGATGAGAATGTTTTCCTTTTAACATATAGTGGTATTTTATAATGTAAGATGGTATAACCCAAGAGATGGAATTAAAATGGAAGGATATTAAGAAAATTTAATGTAAAAAAACTCAAAGTAGAGGAAAAATGAGTATTATTCAGCTTATTCCCAAGGAAAAATGTTATCTCTATTGAATAATCCTTGTGGATCTAGTTTCACCTTTACTGAACGCATCTGTGCTATACCTTCTTCCCCATACATAATCTGTAAATATTCATGTTTCATTTTTCCTATACCATGTTCAGCAGATACAGATCCTTCAAATTCTATAGCTTTCAAAGCAAATTTCTTGTAAATCTTCTTTCCTTGTTCTAGTTCATCCATATTCCTTGGGAGAATGTTTACATGAACATGATTATCTGCAATATGTCCCCAGATTACATATTCCAATCCAGCTTCTTCTAATGTTTCATGATAAATTTTCATCATTTCTTTTAGATGCTTATCAGATACTGACATGTCAGTACCAAGTTTGTGTAATTTGGGATACTCATGCTTTCTTCTACCAATAATACTATTGACTATCTCAGGAACTGCATGTCTCATAAGTCTGAAATTTTCTTTCTCAACTTCGTCAAATCCAGACCAACAGTAATCGATTGATGAATTACACTCTACAGCCATATCTTCTAATTTCAGAATAATATCCTCAAGCATATCTTCTGAATAGGGTACTTCAAAGAAGATTGCTATATTCATATCTTCTGGAATAGTGGCTAGATTAGCTAATGCAGGATTTGTATCTTGTTTACTCTTCAATAATTCGAATGAGTGCTCATCAAAGAATTCCATGTATTCTACCCCAAGCTCTTCATCATCACGTAATAGTGTAACAAAATTGATTGCATCTTTCTCTGAAGGGAAGAACATTACATTAGGAAGCCCTAATGGTCGCTTAGTTATCCATAAATCTACCTCTGAGATTATACCAAAGATTCCTTCTGAACCAATAAAGAGGTCTATTAAATCCATGTCTTTTTCTGCCCATAATCCAGCAGCATTTTTTGCTTTTGGCATTTGATATGTAGGGATTTTAATTTCTACTTCCTGATTTTCTTTTTTGATGATGAAAATACCATCATTCTCTTTCACTTGACCTCTAGTTATATCCAAAACTTCTCCAGTGTCTAATATTACTCTAAGTCTTCTCACCCAAGGTCTCATTGCACCATATTTGAATGATCGTGCTCCAGAAGCATTTGCAGCTATAGATCCTCCTACCATGGCTGTCATTTCAGTAGGATCTACAGGAAACATGTAGGTATCTTGCTCCTGCTTAAATTTGGTCACATAATCTACTGTTTGAGATAGATTGTTTTCGTTTGTTAATTCCTTGTTCTTAATTATCTCATCTAGAGAATCCAGCGCAATGCCTGGGTCCATTCTTAAGAAATATTTCTTCTTATCTTCATCATAACCAAGACCGATTATATTGTTCATATGATCAAAAGAAACTACAGCTCCTCCAAATGGAACTGCACTACCTACTATTCCAGTCCTACCTCCTGAGATAGTTATTGGGGTACCATCTTCTCTCATTTTGTTAACAATAGTAACAATATCCGCTTCGTTTTGTGGGAAAAATAACCACTGAGCTGATCCACCGGCTAATTTGGATTCATCAATGATGTAATCAGAGTGTTTGGAGGAAACATCGTTTTCTCCTTTTATACTCGTTATACTTTCGAATTTTGAACCTTCAGTTTGTTGCGCTTTTATTATATTTGATACCATCTAAACCACTATTCTAAAAACAATCAACTACTTGAACAAGTGTAGAAAAAGCATAAAAAGCTTCAGATTTATCAATATAACTGATAGAAATTGACGATTAAAAATCTTTCAAGAAAAGAAGCTCTAGATCTCGTGATTGGAGCGAAGATATTAGCATGTGGAGGAGGTGGAAGTGATGCTAAAGCGATTGATAAAATTAATGAAATTTATGACAGAGAAGAGTTTTTCACTATCGCTGATCTCTCAGATTTCCAAGAAGAAGACTCTATTTGCATAATAGGTATGGTTGGTGGAGGGATTACAAAAGAAGACAGGAAATTAGTTGAAGGTTTGGAAATCGTTGAACACGAACCTATGATTAAAGCTGTAGAGACGCTTGAAAGATTTTTAAATATCAGTTTTCAAGGATTTGTTGCCACGGAGCTAGGGCCATATAACAGTATTGTACCATTAATAGTTGCTTCACAAATGGGAAAAATTGCAGTTGACGGTGATTGTTGCGGCAGAAGTAAACCAATGATTTCGATTAGTACCACTGCAGTAATGGGTATATCTATCTCACCGTATTCGATTGTTAATTCATATGGTGATATCCAGATCGTTGAATCTGCAGTAGACGATATTAGAGGAGAAGTTATAGCAAGAACTGCTGCTAGATTATCTGGAGGGAGTGTGAGTGTTGCTAGATGTCCAATGACGATAAATCAAGCAAACACAGCAGTGATCCCGAAAACTTTTTCCAAAGCGATAGAGCTTGGAAAAAAAGTGAGGGAAACAGCTAAAATGAGAATGAATCCAATCAGAGTTATTCTTGAAACAATTCCTGAAATAAAGGTAGTATTCAGAGGGAAGGTTACAAAATTCTCGAGAAAGGAAGAGGGTGGATTCACTTCAGGAGAGATTTTGCTTGAATCTGAGAATAAAGTAAATGATAAGCTCAAAATTTTTTATCAAAACGAATATTTGTTGTCTTGGTTGAACGATAAGCAATACATCTCGTGTCCTGATGGAATTATAGTAGTAGACTCACAAACTGGTTATGGTTTAACTCCATGGGAAGATGATTTTACGGAAGGAAGAGCAGTGACAGTTTTAGCTCAAGAAGCTCCAGAGATATGGAAAACTGAAAGAGGTTTAGATGTATTTGGACCTCAAAATTTCGATAAAACTTGGTCAAAATATAAGAAAAAACAGTAAAACAGTCAAATAAGCAATTTTGAGGGATATTTTTAAAAGATTTAATGTACAATGATATTTTGACTAATATGAAAGAGAAAAAATGGGTAAAATGTGAAAACGACAAAATTGTGTCTGGAGTTTGTGCAGGACTAGCTAGATACCTTGGTAGCGATATAAATCTAACACGAGTCGCAGTATTTTTTGCAATGTTAGCGTCAGGAGGAATTTTTTTCTGGGCATATATTGTTGCAGTAATTATCTTACCTAAAGGTGATTGTGCAGAAATTGAAGTAACTAAAACTTGGGTTAAGTGTTCTAATGATAAAATCATTGGAGGAGTGAGTTCAGGATTTGCTAAATTTATAGGTGCAGATGTAGGATTGATTAGAATTATCTTTTTCATTGGTATCTTCTTAACTGGTGGAGCTTTATTCTGGACATATATTGCTGCAATACTGATGCTTCCAGAAGGAGAATGTTTGAATAATACTGCAAGTTCAAATTAAGAATTCCTTAATCTTATCTATAGGCAGATGATCAGAAATAGTCTTACCATAATAAGCTTTTTTCACTTTGAGGTTATCGATTAAGAAATCAGCAGGGAGAAGATTCTTTTTTCCTTCCATTTTTCCAATCATGAAACCTTTCCAAAGAGCTCTTAACATTGACAGAGAAACTCCACCCCTTAGATAACCTATCCAAGAGTGTTCAACCCCATATAATTTGTAGATTTTTCTTTCAGGATCTGAAATAACTGGAAAAGGAGCATTTTGTTTTCCTACATATTTGCTAATGCTTTCTTTAGGAGACTGAAAGAATGCAACAAGAAAAAGCCCTTTAGATTTTAGTTCATCATGAATTTGAATAAGTTGCTGAACTCTAAGATTGCACAAAGGACAAGAAGCATATCTATAGAAAGACAACATTAGTTTTTTATCTTTGAAATCGGATAACAATATTTGTTTACCGGAAATATCTTTTAATGAAAAATTCTTAGCTTCGTCCCCATCTTTGAGTCTCATGGATTTGCTACTCCTCACTAATTTTTTCTGCTGTACGTATTTAATTCATGGGTTTCATCTAAAAATAGAACTAGGTTAAAGGAGTTATTTTGAAAGCATAAGAATATGTTACATCTTTCTTCAGTTTGTATTTTTCATGAACTGTTGGTAAACCAGGAGAATCTCCACCAACACCTCTTTGTCTATAATCTATGTTGAAGGTAATATTTTCATTTCTAGGAAGCTCATGGATATGTTCAGCTTCTTCTAGTTCATCTTGTGTATAGGGCCATGCGCTGAAATTTAATAACGCTCCTTTGTAATCTGTGATTTGAAAACCTTTTCCTTCATCATTCGTTACAGCAACCCACCTAACATCAGTCCTATTACCGTTTTCTTGTGGGTAGACATAATCATGAATTAGCTCTTCAATACTAGCAGAGTAAATTCCAAGCTGAGCCCCAGTTTTTCTATCTTCATACGTTTCATGAGGACCTTTTCCAAACCATTTGAATTGTTTTAGATCCTCTCTAAGCTGCATCTGCATCCCTAATCTCACTAACTCCTTTGAAGGATTAAACTCAACTTCAACAAGAATCTTCCCTTTACCATCAATTGTATATTTTGCTTTATAGAGATTTTTGCTCTTTGGAAACTTCATAGTAACTTCAACAAGTTTAACATCAGAAGATATTTTGTCAACTCTTATTTTCTTTATTGTTCGGTTCTTAGAAGCGTTTTTCCAAGAATTTGTTGGTATAAACCGACTTAGAAAGGGATAATAATAACTTGCTACGCGTTTTAGATTATCATTATCAATCGGAGCTCTCCAGAAATTAGGATGTAAAGGATAAGTAATGATTTGGGTATTATTGAAAGTATATGATTCTAATACTCCAGAATCTTTCCCAAAAGTTACAGTGAAGTTCCTACCAACTACTTTGATCTCTCTTTCCGTATATTCAATTTCAACAGCAGGGAAGTCTAAGGGGATAGGTTCGGTTTGAGCAATTTTATACGGTAACTCAAATTGCTCCCAAGCTACAACATAGCCTTTCTTTCCCCATAGGGTAGCTTTTTTCAATGAAAATTTCAGTAGTAAATGGTATTCAACTCCTGGAGATAAATCCGGTTTTTCATAAGGAATAGTGATTCTTTTACTGGAGAGAGGTTCAATGTTCTTTGACGGTATAGATCCTTGTTTTAGTATCTCACCATTCCCTGTCACTTCCCATTCAATCTTCAAAAATTTAGTATTCATAAATCTGTATTTGTTATGAATCTCAACTTCTCCTGTAACTAAATCAATTGCATTAACTGTAATATTTTGGTAAACTCTCTTAACTTCGAAAAGGGAAGGATTCGGAGTTCGATCAGGTCTAACTATTCCATTAATGCAGAAATTTGAGGAGTTAGGTTTATCACCAAAATCCCCTCCATATGCCCAATATTCCTTTCCTTCATCAGTTATTTTACTCAATCCTTGATCAACAAAGTCCCAGATAAAACCTCCAATACAGTTAGGATATTTTTCAAATACATCCATAAACTCTTGAAAATTTCCCAAACTATTGCCCATTGCATGAGCATATTCACATTGCATGAACGGTTTTTCAGAATAGACATCAGGAGAGATTGAACCGTTAGGGAATCTATATTTGATTGTTTCAAGTTTTCCTACTTTTTCCATCTTTTGTGGAGTAAAATACATCACACTAAAAACATCAGAAACTCTGAGATCTAAATCATTTTCATAATGTATAGGTCTAGTGGAATCAATCTTTAATGCGGCTTCTTTCATCTTATAATGAGAAGGACCAAAACAAGCTTCATTTCCTAGAGACCACATAAATATAGAGGGGTGATTTTTATTCAATTCAACCATCCTCTCCATTCGGTCGACAGCAGCTTTTGACCATTTATCTTTCAGTTTCTTCTTAAGATAGAAATTTCCCATAAAACCATGAGTTTCAAGATTGGCTTCATCTAGAACGTAGAGCCCATACTCATCACACAAATCATAAAATCTTGGATCAGCAGGATAATGGCTAGTCCTTACAGCATTGATGTTATTTTGTTTCATTATTTTAACATCTTGAACCATTCTTTCGTAAGGAACGGTACATCCAGTATCTGGATCGAAATCATGGTGATTTACTCCTTTGAAGATTATTGATTTTCCATTGATAAGTATTTGACTATCTTTAATCTCAACTTTGCGGAAACCAAATCGACTATGCAGGAATTCTTCAACTTCTCCTTTAGGATTTATGAGCTTGAGTAGCAGATGGTAGAGATAGGGTGTCTCCGCTGACCACTTCATAGGTTTTCTAACAAATGCTGCAAGATTAAGCATGATATTTGATTCTTTAGGTATTTTAACATGACTAACAAGAATGGGATTGGATTCAACGGCTTTCTTTGAGTGATCTAAGAGACTTATTTCCAGTTTGTAACCTTTAATACTTTTATCGATACTATTCTTGATGTTGACTCGGATTTTCAATTCTGCGTCATTATAATTCTCATCAAAATCGCATGTAGTGAAATAATCCTGGACAAAAACCTTCGGTTTGGAATAAAGGGAGACTTCTCTGAATATACCTCCTAGGAACCAGAAATCTTGATCCTCTAAATATGACCCATCTGACCACTTATAGACTTCAACAGCAATTTGATTGTTACCTGATTTCAGATATTCAGTGATATTGAATTCTGCTGGTGTTATGGAACCTTGACTATACCCCACTTTTTGACCATTAATCCAAAGGTAAAACGCTGATTTTACACCAGCAAAATGAATGAAAACTTCCCTATCCTTCCATTCTTTTGGAATTCTAAATGATTTCTTGTATGACCCTACAGGATTATCTTTCTTATCTATATTAGGAGCTCTTCTTTTTCTTAAAGCAGGTGGATAACTATTAGCAAGATAATATGGTATTCCATATCCTTGAAGTTCGAAAGTACCTGGTACTTGAATCTCATCCCAATCCTTAACATCAAAATCAGGTTTATAGAAATCTACTGGTCTATCAAGTGGTTTAGGAACCCAGTGAAATTTCCAAGTACCATTCAAGCTTCTGAAAAATATAGATTTACTCTCTTTTAGAGCAGTTTTTTGATCTAAGTAAGAGATATTTGAGACATGACCTTTCTCTTTATTCCTATTTATGACATTAAGGTTTTCCCAATCAGAAATTTCATTCATCTGTAATAGACCTCTCTTTCTATATAGAAATTCTCTGCTTTATTATAATTTTCGTATACAACAATCTCAGAAAAAAGATTTGTTTCAAAATGACCAAACTATTAAATAGAAGCTGTAAAGATTACAGAGTAGAATACTCAGACAAAATATGGTGATTTCCGAATGAGTAAAATTGGCAATTATGAAGTGAAAAAATTCCCAAAAAGTCGAAAAATGGTTTTTGATTTAGTTGAACAAAGTGCAAAGAAACATCATGTTAAGGCTGTTTTTGAAGTAGATGTAACCATTGCAAGAGAATTCTTTAGAAAACACAAGGAAGAAACAGGAGAAAAGTTATCTTTTACAGGTTGGGTGATTAGATGTATAGGTGGAGCAGCTAAAGAATATCCAGAAATTAATTCAATAAGAAAAGGAAGAAGAAAATACTATGTTTTTGAGGATATTGACATTGGTATAGTGGTTGAAAGAAATATTGGAGGAAAGCGTGTACCAACAAAATATTTCATGAAAAAAGTGAATAAAAAGACTTATCGAGAGATTCATGATGAAATAAGAAGAGTCCAAGACCAGAAAATAGCAGGGCCAGTTCTTGGAGAAGTGAAAGAAGATAAGGCAGCTCATCTAGTTGTAAAACTCCCCAAATTCATAAGAAATATCATATGGTGGCAAGTTAATAGAAAACCACTTATGAGAAAGAAGCTTTTGGGTGCAATTACAGTATCAGCGATTGGAATGTTTGCTGAACAAGGAGGTTGGGGCATAAGTATGTCATCTGAAACAACTCATTTTATGATAGGTGGAATAGGAAAAAAACCTGGAGTGGTCAATGATAAAATTGAGATTCGTGAATATCTATCAATAACCGTTATGATAGATCATTTCATTGTTGATGGTGGTCCTTTTGCAAGATTCGTACAACAATTAATCAATCTGTTGCAAAGCGGATACGGCTTGGATGAGGTATAAACCAGAAAAATAGCTTGATGAAAAAGAGATAAAATATGAGGTAGATAGCTATTAAGTTGTCATTCTTGTGTAAGGACACTTAGATTTAAGCAAGAAGGAGAATCCTTTGAAAGCAAAATCGAATGCGTATTTTTATCAGATGGAGGGTGTAAAGCATATTTTGGAAAATTAGACCAACTTATTTCAAGACCTAATTTCTCTCCTTTCTCAAGCAAAATTCCTGTAGCTAAGAGATCGATAGATTTTTTCTCGTAATTCGTAGTTGGTCCTAACACTCGTAAAATTCCATCTTGGAAAATTCTCTGAGTACCATCAGATTCCACAACTACAAGTTTTGCTGTTAAATGGGTTTCTGGTACATCAGTTTTTATCCAAATATCCACTGAAGAGAAACCCAGAATTGTCAAATCCTTTTTTAGAGGTTCAGTATAAAACCGTAAAATATCATCTCTATTTCTCAAAGAACTTTGATCAGTTGGTCCAGGTTCAATTGGTTTGTAGGATTCCCATACAATTCCACCTAATGTTGGAACAGGATTATCAATATCAATTTCATACTGTAGAACGGTTTCTTCTTCTGATACTGAATCAGACAGAAGCTGATCTTCACTTAAGTATAACACAGTATGCTCTACTTGGTTTGGTGGCCATGAATCTAACTCTAACCATTCATTCAATCGAAGAATAAACACTTTTATTATTTGTTCTGCATTTGTCTTTTCTCTTTCTAGAAATTCAGACATATCTTGAATGAAATTTCCCTTCCCTACCTTTCCAAAATCCCAAGTTTCAATTCCAGCTTGACTTTCTAGATAACCATTATGACTCCAAGGACCTAAGATTAAATCAGGTTTTATTCCTCCCCGTTTTATTAAATCTTCATAAGTTTTCAATGTAGCATTTAACAAGAAGTCATACCATCCTCCAATTAAACAGATTCTAGTTTGTAGAGGATTCGATCCCCTAATATCATATTGTTCCCAAATTGGAGAGTCTAGAGGATTAAGGAAAAATTGCCATATTTGTTCCGGCCAACCGAAATTTCTAACAGCATCCTTAATATTACTTTCATAAGCGGTTTTGTATGCTTCAGGCCAAGTTCCATTTATTAAATCTAATGGCGATTGAATCCTAGTTGAAGTCATGATTGCCCAAGGTAAAGCCCAATGGTATTGAAGAACATCTCCCCTATGAATAGAATACTTCACATCTCCTAAGACTTTTGGAGCAAAGATCGTTTTGATTTCTATATCTTCTTCATCTAGAATTTGCAATCCAATATACCCAAGATAAGAAGGTCCAAATATATGCAACTCTCCATTGAACCATTCTTGATTATCTATCCACTTTATTGTGTCTATAGTATCCTCTTTCTCTTCACAGACCCTAAAAACTCCTTCAGAATCATATCTTCCTCTGCAATCCTGCAAAACTACAATGGAGTTAAACTGTTGTACAACTAGTTTAGCTGCAACAAGCATCTTTTTTGCACTGTAGGGAGTTCTTAATAGAAAAACAGGAAATGAGTTTTCTCTTTCGGGTTTTAATATGATTGTGGATAGTTTTACCCCATCCCTCATACTAACAGGAATTGAAAAATCGGTTACTATCATATGACCAGAAGATAGTATTTTAAGTAATTTATAATTTTATTGCACTGGATAAAGATTGAAAAAAGAGAAAAAAAGAGAGTTTAGTGTCTAGTTGCTAAAATACTGCCGGTTGTTATATCAAGATCAAAATTAATTTGTCCCATTCCGGCTTGACTAATAGTATCTGAAGGTACATTTATACTTCCTGTTGTTACTGATGTACTGAAAGTAGTTCCAATATTTTCGTTGAGAGTAAGATCAATAGTTATATCTCCTGTTGTCCCTTGAATATTGAAATTATGGTTAGTCAATATAGAATCCTGTGTCCAATCAAGGTTGAAATCACCAGTCGTAATATCAACATTCACATCAATATCTGATGTAAAATTAACATTTACCATATCAATATAAGCTGAACCAGTAGTACAAATCATGCTGAATGTATCAACATCCAAAGTACTATCGTTGTCAATATCTAAAGAAATAGAACCTGTTGTAGCTTCAAAGTATAAATCTCCAGTTACTAGAGTATTGCTAGGTAAGGATAAGCCTATATTTCCAGTAGTTGCTACCATAGAAACGATATCTATTTCTTGATTTGGTTGCTCTAAAATAACTTCAGCTGATCCAGTTGTTACTTCCATATCAACAATCAGTTTTGCTCTGTAATCTACTCTTATTTCCACTTCATGGGAGAAGCGATAAGTTAAACGAGTTGGATCTTCTTTGATAAAATTGATAGTGTAGTTTCCATCACCATCATCTGTTATCGTCAAATAATCTGCTTTTTCTGGATAATCGTCAGCTTTATTCTTTGGTCCAGATACAGTGTTATCAATTTCTATAATATTATTTTCAGTCATTAGGTCCGCAATTACTGTTATAGAAGCAGTTTCTGCGTTACAATCAATAAATACATTGTATTCCGAAATCACAGGCAATGGCTCAGAATCACTTAAAACACCATATTCAATATATCCAATACTAGTATTTTTTACAGCAAAGTAAGTTCCTGCACTAATTCCTGCTATTATAACCATACTCCCTACAATAATTCCGAATAAGTTACTGTTCTTCATAAATATCCATGGTTTATCATTCTATAAAAAGGATTTCAAATATCGATGTACGTCCATATGAAGACTTCAACTTCCTTTTTCTGTTTCTTTTTCAGTTATAGAATTTTTTTGGAAAAGATTCATAACAATTATACCTGAAACAATACAGCATATCCCTGCTATTTGAATAGACACTATGATTTCATCTATCACAAATATTCCTAATATTATTGTCAGAATTATACTTGCTGTAGCAAAACTAGGAACTACAACATTTGCCCTTGCCATTGTGAATGCAAATTGTGTTATTGCTAATGTAATTGTTGCAAATGCAAACATTATAAAAGTAAAAATCAAAGCAAGTTCACCTATATCCATGATTCTTTTAGATAAAGTTTGAAATGCCATAAAACATCCTGCATTAAATCCCAGCATTATTCCTATAAAATTTGAAGGCTTACGAAAAGCAAAGATTACTAGAGGTATACTAAGGAATAGTAGAATTGCCAAAGCGATTAAGAAACTATTAAGATTAAAATCAGTGTGTTCTAATTCTACAGGATCCTTTGTAGCTAAATTAATTAAAATCGTACCGGTAATTATCAGGACTACACTAAGAATCTCTGTTTTAGAAATTGATTCTTTGAGAACAAAAAATGAGAAGAACAGCAAACTAACTAATCCAACTCCTTCAAGTGGTGCTATGAGATTCATTGGAGTGTGAAAAACAGTTAATGGAATCAGTTGTATAAATACAAATAAAGCAGTTAACAATGTTCCAAAAATCCATATACCAGAGTGCTTGCTTTTGATGGTTTTTTCGTCCTTAAAACCCTCAATTGCGTATTTTTGAATCCCCTTACCAATATAGAGTGAAATATATGCAATTAAACCAATTAGAACACCAAGAAACAGTTCTTTGTTAAATGCAACCATGATTCTCAGCTTATGCGATTTTTATTCTTGGTAATCATAAAAAACCTTTCTCACATACTCATGAGTTAATTTTCAGGAAATTTGAAATAAGATAGACTTTATAAAATAGAGGATAAAGTCAAATTACCGATGAAAACTTTCCAAAACGTAGACACACTGCTCTTTGACATGGATGGGACTCTAACAGATCTTGGGAAAAGATGGTATGATCCATTTTTCAGAGCTTATGATATACTTAGACCAAATATTAGTCAAGCAAAAAAGAAAGAAGTGTTTGAAAAAACGTTAATTAGTATTATGGAAACACAGATGGGTAGAGCTAAAATGCTCAAAATAAAGACATTTTGGCGAGCTTCAAGAGATTTAGAATTATCCCTCGTTGATACTTACCGAGCAATCAAATTTCTAAGAAAAGATCCATTAGCTTTCAAAGACATTCAACCACTTGACGGTGTAGAAGAAGTTCTGGAAACACTTCGGTCTCGAGGATATACAATTGCTTTAGTAACTAGTGCTGGAGACGATACAGTAGGAAAAGCAAAACTAAAACTAAAGATGCTAAATTCTTTTGATCTTATTGTTACAAGAAACTCTGTTAAAAGAATAAAACCTTATCCTGATGCAATTCTGTTTGCAAGTCAAGGATTAGGTAAAGATCCTAGTTCTTGTGTTATGATAGGAGACTTCCCACAAGATGTACAAGCAGGGAAAAATGCTGGAACAAAAACAATTGCAATTTTAGGTCTTAACGCTAAATACACAAGAGAAAGACTAATTGAACAAAAACCCGATGCCTTGTTATCGAATATTCAGGAATTACCAGAGTTATTTCCTAGCTTAGTTTAGAGAGTATTTTTAAATAACTCGAGTATTCTACCCTTCTATGGAGTCCTTGATGAATGTAGATACGTTGTTATTTGATATGGATGGGACTCTAACTGATTTATGGAAGAGATATCGAGATCCTTTCTATAGAGCGATTAATAAAATAAAACCAGATCATGATAAGAAAAGATTGCAGAAAGTTTTTGAAAAAACCGTAACTGAATTTCTAACGACTTTTGAAGGAAATAAAATACTTATAACATTGAAACTCTTCAGGAAATCTCGAAAAGAGATGGGGGGATCATTAATCGATACTTTCAGAGTAATGAAAATAGTTCTTTCAGATCCAACGGCATTCAGGGACGTTGAACCTCTAGAAGGTGTTAAAAGCACTTTAGAGATACTTCAAAAAAGAGGATATAGATTAGCATTAGTAACTAATGCAAGTGATAAAACAGTAGATGTAGCTAAAGAGAAACTGAAGATTTTGAAATCCTTTGATATTTTAGTCACGAGAAATACTGTTAAACGTATAAAACCACACCCAGAGCCTCTATTGTATGTATGTGAACAATTAGAAAAGAATCCGAGTATGTGTGCGATGATAGGAGATTTCCCTCAAGATATACAAGCAGGGAAAGCTGCAGGAACGAGAACTATAGCTGTTTTGGGAGATAATGGAAAGTATACAGAAGATAAAATAAGACAACTAGAACCTGACGTTATACTCGAAACTTTTGGTGAGTTATTAAATATATTTCCAGGAAATTCCGAATAATTTTTGATATTTTTTTATTGGTAACAATAAATTCAAATCAAAAAGAAATATAAGTTTCTGAATGTACGAAATGTTAAGAAAATGGTTAAGCTAGAATCAATTACAAAAAATGTTGTTGTTGGTACAATGATCGATAGTGGAACACGTTCATGTGTTCTAGGGGGAATTACTTTAGAGAATTTCTCAATAGCTATTGAAAGCGGAGATTCATTAGAAGTAGGCAAAGGTTTGAGAAAGGAATTGGAATCATACTTCAATCAACCTGTAAAATACTTGTTTCTGACTCATGCCCACAGTGATCATCGAAAAGGAATGGGTGCTTTTGATGATATAACACTTATTGCTAGTCAACAATGTATAGAGAATATGCCGAAGAGTATTAGTTTCAAGAAATGGTCGCTAGAGACATTTGAAGATAAATTTATACTAGATGAAAATGGTAAAAGCGTAGAATTTTATCGTATTGGAGGACACAGTATAGGATCTAGTGTAGCATATTTTCCCAGTGAAAAAGTTCTTTTTGCTGGGGATCTCTTTTTTACAGAACCGCTCAATTTTGGTCTTCCTTTCATGGGATTTTACCAAAGTAAGCCAAGGAGAACAGGTAACCCTGAAGAATGTTTAGAAGCATTTGATAAATTTAAGAAGATGGACATTGTTACTATCGTACCTGGACATGGAGATGTCATCCATAATCCTCAAGAGTATTTGGATGATCAAATCTCATTCTATAATTCTTTGAAATCATTATTCGTTTCAGCTATTGAAGATGGTAAAAATCTAGAAAAAATAGAATTGCCAAGATTGAAACCGATTGAAAGAGCTTATGAGATTATTGAGACCAAAACCAAAAAAAGTCATGCTCTTCGATTTTTAGATAATTATCTAAATTGGATTAAGAAGAGTTTTCACAATTATTACAGTGGGAAATTCGATAAACTGGAGTGATTTGAGTTCCCAAACTGTGAAGGACATTAAAAACATACGGGGATAATTAACAGTTAATTACGTATTCTCGATTAATAATTGTCTTTCAAATAGTTAAATAAATACTAGTGGTCATGTAAACATATGTCAAAAGAAAATGCTCGAACAGGGTGGTTCTTTAGGGATGAGGAACCTCCGAACGATAACTCTTATTTTGAAAATATGTCCAGAGCTGTATTTCAGGCGGGTTTAAGTTGGCAGATGGTATCGGATAAATGGCCTGCTTTCATGAAAGCGTTCAAAGATTTCAGTATTGAGGAAGTCAGTAATTTCGATGAGGAAGATATTGAAAAACTACTATCTAATAAAAGCATAATTAGAAATAGATCAAAAATAGAAGCTGTTGTAGTAAATGCGATAGAGTTTATGAAAATAAAAGAGGAATTTGAGTCTTTTCGGAATTTTATAGATAATCTAGACAAATCAGAGAATTATAAATTTGTGAAGAAAGAATTAGGTAAAAGATTTTCGAGAATGGGACCTAAATCCGCTATGATTTATTTGTATAGTATTGGAGAAAAAATAAAACACGAGGAATAATAACAATACCATAATCCAGTCATAAGTTTTAATAAATCTGAAATTTCAGTAATTTAATGAAAGACTATCTTAAGGAATCTTGGTTAGATCCTCGAATTGAGCTAAAATCTTCTTCTCTTCATGAGAAAGGTATGTTTGCTATTGCTCTGATAAAGAAGGGAGAAACTGTTGTAATCTGGGGAGGAAATTTTGTAAACAAAGAAAACGCAGAGAAAGCAATTGGAGAGGGTAAAATCGTCATGCAACTTGATGAAAATCTGTTTAGTGTAGAAGAAGAAGGAGAAGATCTAACCTACTATATGAATCATTCCTGCGAACCAAATGTTTGGATGAAAGATGAAGTTACACTTATCGCTAGAAAGGGTATAGAGCCAGGAGATGAATTGACTACTGATTATGCTTTATTCGAGGCATGGGAAGATTTTGTTTCTTCATGGGAGTGTAGTTGTGGTTCTTCATTTTGTAGAAAAAGAGTTACAGGTAAAGATTGGAGAATACTTGAGCTTCAAGAAAGGTATAAGGGGCATTTTTTACCGTTTATTAACAAAAGAATCGAAAATTTGAAAAAGTAATATGGAGAACAACATTCAACTTATAACAGTTTACACATCATCTAATTCTTCGAAATTAAGTTTAAAGTGACTGGATGCAAGGAAAATTTCTGGATCCTGCATGAATTCAATCAAGCAATCTCTTTGGCAGAAATATAGTGTTTTATCTTTGTACGTTGTTTTAACAATATTAGTAGGAATATGTGCTCCACAACATGTTTTTGTTGCCATGTGTATGTGATGTTTTATTTCTAATTAAAAATTGTGTTCACACATAAATTCTCATTGTGAGAAATTTAGCATAAAGATTTAATATATTAAAAATGTTATAGGTATCGTAAAATGACAAGCATAAAGATTCAAAAACTGACTCTAAGAACTTGCTTTGTAATTCTTTTCATTTTTATTCTATTACTCCAACTTTCAAGTTTTGGGGTTAAAGGAATTCAAAGCGGAATAGACAATAATTCGAAAATAGCTCTAACATCATCATTTGGAATTGTTATAGATGATGCGAACATAACATATTACAGTTCTTCTGGAATAGGTTCTCAAGATGATCCATATATAATCGAAAACCTGATAGTTGATACTACAGACTCACTAGGCATAAAATTCAACTATGTTACATCATATTTTATTCTTCGTGATTCTTATGCAAAAGGATCAACTTATGGTGTTTATTTAAGTGGTGTTTCTGAAGGAAGATCCCAAATAATCAACTGTACAATTGAAGGAGGACTTTCATTAGGAGGGATTAACTCTCATTATATGACTGTTTACAATTGTACTCTTAGAGCTGGGCAAGGTTCTTCATTCTCTCGAGGATTGAATTTTACAAAAAATATCATGGAAATTAAAGGACCAGCTAGTAGCTCACTGTTGCATCTTACAGATGAGAACAACATTATCGAAGATAATACTTTTATTGGAGATTCTTCAGCTGTCAGGATTAGTGATGCTCGTAATTCCTCATTTAGAAATAATATTTTCGAAGGTGCAGGATTTCGCATATATGAAAATAAAGTCATGGATATCCTGAATAACACTTATGAAAATAATATTGTTAATGGGAAACCTTTTGGATTCTTTTACAATCGATCGGACGAAACTATAACTGGCAACCAATATGGGCAAATCTACATAATTAACTCTGATAACATTGATTTTGAAGGGTATGAGATGGGCTATGTAAACGTAGGAATACAAGTGCAAAAATGCACAGATATCTCGATAAAAAATGTTAATGTAACAGGGGATGATGGAATTGAAGCGAGAACAGGTGAAGGTCTGATAATAGAAGAATGTCATCTATATGGAGATGGAAATGGAATACAAGTGAGGGAAGTAAACAATACAGTTATTAGAAATAATTACCTTGAGCAATTTCGTTATGCTATGCAATGTGATATTATGGATGATGTCCAGATTCACAACAATACAGTATATAATGCAACAGAGATTGGTGTTAACTTTGAAGATGTTAATAACATACTCATGACTTTCAACATAATCAGCTGTTTTGTGCAATCAGAAGGCAGTCAAATGTCTCTGGTCTTTGGTGTGTGCGAGAATGTCACTGTGTATTATAATATCTTCATTAGCTTAGGAGATCTGATGGCTCATCCTGTTGAAGAATGGACAGTGACTAATATAATGTGGTACAACGACGTATTAGAAGTAGGGAACCATTATTCAGATTGGAATGGTATGGGTACATACTCATTAACTGGCGATGGGGGAAGTGTAGACCTTTATCCTTTCATAGACATAGATGGAGATGATCTTACTGAATTTGAAGAAGTGATTGTATACTTTACAGATCCCTTCAATGCTGATAGCGATTCAGATGGTCTAGATGATGGTGAAGAGGTTAATACTTACGAAACTGATCCTCTCTCTGATGACAGCGATTCGGATGGTATGGATGATTTATGGGAAGTTACATATGGTACAGATCCCAATTCAGACGATGCAGATGAAGATCCAGATGAAGACGGATTGACAAATGGTGAGGAATACAATCACAATACTCTACCAATGAACAATGATACTGATGGGGATGGATATCTAGATGGGGAAGAAGTTGATGCTGGAACAGATCCTTTGAATAGTTCGAGTTTTCCAATAGTAGGCGGTAATCCTTACCTAGGACTTATTATAGGATTAGCTAGTGGATTTGGTGCAGCTGCGGGAATAGGTACGTACATTCTCATAAGGAAAAGAAAGACAAAAGCATCTTCTAAGAAAGGAAAGAAGTAATTTTTCTTTTTCACTCTTTTTCTTTATTTGTAAATTCAAAAGAATTAAATCTATTATTCTAATGATGGTAATTGACACAGATGTTAGAAAAAAGAAAACTTGGAAAAACAGACATAGAAGTATCACCAATAGGAATTGGGGTGATGATGTGGATGGGAGGTAAAGGCTTAATGGGACGTATGGCACCTAACGTTTCAGAAGAAATAAGAAACGAAATAATCAAAGAATCATTTGCAGGAGGTATCAACTTCTTTGATACTGCTGAGATGTATGGTTTTGGTAATTCTGAAGCTAACTTAGCTAAAGCACTGAAAGCAAATAACATTGAAGATAAGGATGTAATTATTGGAACTAAATGGGGCCCTATTTTTAGAAGAGCAAGAAATATGCGTAGAACTATTAATAATCGAATTAGATATCTTGATGGTTATACTGTTGATCTTTATATGATTCATCAACCACTCAGCTTCTCTTCAATTAAAACAGAAATGAAAGAATTAGCAAGACTTGTTGAGAATAAAAAGGTTAGATCTGTAGGAATAAGCAACTATAATGCAGAGAAGATGCGAAAAGCTCACGAAGAATTGGAAAAACTTGATATTCCTTTAGCTGCCAATCAGGTTCATTACAGTCTGGTAAGAAGAAATATAGAAACTGATGGAATTTTGGATACAGCTAAGGAGCTAGGTGTTACAATCACTGCTTATACCCCCCTTGCTGGAGGTCTCTTAACTGGTAAGCTCCACAATAATCCAGAAGCCCTGAAGAATAAGTTTGCAATGTATCGGGTGGTTGCTAAGAGAAACTTGGAGAAGAGTATTCCAATAGTTAAGATTTTAACAGAAATAGGCAAAGCACATGATGTTCTTCCAGGTCAAGTTGCACTTAATTGGTTAGTGACTTATCATGGAGATACTGTAGTAACTATACCTGGAGCAACAAAAACTTATCAAGCAATAGAGAGTGCTGGAGCGATGTCTTTCAATTTAAGTAAAACTGAATTAGAGGAAATTGCTGAAGTGTCAGAAATCTTTCTTTAACTATTTTTTTTCTTTTTTTATTTGTTAATCTTTGCTAATGCAAATGAATATATACACGGGTATCAAAGATGCAAGAAAGTGAGACAATACTACTGAGATGACATTGCAATGACTGACCAAAATTTTACAGTTGATGAAATGGTCTCAAAAATTGAAGATAAACCATCAATTAGACAAGTACTAACAAATGCAACTTTTATGGTTCTTTTTGCAGCTCAATTTATAGAAAACATTGGTAGATCAATATCTGGTTTAGCTATAGAATTCCTTATTTTCGAGCTTACAGCTAGCCCATTTTTGATGGGAGTTCTTTCCATAATATGGTTATCACCATTTGTTATAATAGCACCACTAGCTGGAGTTTTAGCCGATCGTTTCGATCAGAGAAAACTTATGCTAATCTCAAATATAGTCAGTGCACTAGCTTCAGTCGGTTTTGTAATCACTTATCTTTTTATTAACCAACTAACACTGATTCATTATCCGCTTGGACAACCTGATCAAATTAATACTCTCGTTACTATACAACTAGTTCCAAACTATCTTCATGTTCTTTGGCCACTATTTGTTCTTTGTTTCATAAATTCTGCTTCAGCAGCTTTCTTCTTTCCTTCAAGAAATGCTTACACTCGTTTAATAGTTAAGAAAAAGAATCTCCTGATAGCTAATTCAGTTGGATCTTCGGTGTTTCAGGTTGCCACAATCTTCGGATTTGTTCTTGCAGGCTTATTAGCAGCACGAAGTTATCTGCTGAGTTTTATATTTGATGTAGGAACTTTTGCAGTATCTGGTATTCTAATAGGAGTTATTTTCTTCATAGGAAGGAAACCTCCGGAGGTTGTGCGGGAGAAAAGTAAGAATATTAGACAGGAAATTCAACGCTTCGGTGAAGACATCAAAATTGGTTATCAAACAATTCGAGAACATCCTAAAATATCCTACATGCTCTTAGTTTTTTCTTTCACTACCTTTTCATTTGGAGCGATTAATGTTCTTTTCATCGTAATTCTTCAAGGGGAAATGAATTTAGGTGCAACATGGTATGGAGTTTTGCAAGCTTTAATGGGAACGTCTGGAATTATTACGGCTATAGTCCTAATGAGAATTGGGAAGATAAATCGGAAGATACTTGTTCTAAATATTACGTTTATTGCAATAACTGTGTCCATGTATATCTTCGCAGTTGTAAGAAACCTCTATGTTATGATGGCGATTATGTTCGGTTATGGTATTATGGCAGTTTGTTTAAACGTTCCTTCCTCAACTTTAATCCAAGAATCAGTTCCATATGAACGACAAGGAAGAGTTTTTGGAACGCAACAATTGTTACAGGGAGTTGCACAATTATTGGGGATGGGGATTGTAGCTTTAATTGCGGAATATGTTCTACCCATGTACGTACTGCTTGCAAGCTCTGGCATTCTTACGATTGCAATTATCTTAGGTGTAATATATTCGGGTAGGAAAGGCTTGATGGGATCAGACTATCCGGAAACCATCGTAGCAGAAGATATAATGAAAGAAAAGGCACAATCAGCGTTGGCAAATGGAATTTCTAGAAAACCACCAATAGAACAAGACTGAACTTTTTTTAAACAAATCTAGGGGACGAAACTTTTAAAATGGGAAAATTGCTACAAAACTCGTGATTTCTAACGAGCAAATTAAAGAAAAGGTTGAGGGGTTATTAGAAGAGCTCACACTAGAAGAAAAGTACAAACTAATGGTTGGATTCTTTAGATTTCAGACAAACACTATTCCGAGATTAGGAATTAAAACATTCAAAGTAACTGACGGACCTTTAGGAATTTCTCAGCATTCTAGCATGCTTAGAAAAAATACTAAGTTTCCAGCTGGGATCAATCTAGCAGCTTCTTGGAATCGAGAATTAGCTCATGAATGTGGAGAAGCTATAGGTAGAGAAGCAAGAGCAACAGGCAGATTATGTGTCCTTGGCCCTGGAATCAATATTGGAAGAACACCTCTTAACGGGAGAACTTACGAGTATTATAGTGAAGATCCACACTTAACTAAGGAGATAGCAATACCGTTTGTCAAGGGAATTCAAAGTCAAAGAATAGCAGCATGTCCTAAACATTATGTAGCAAATAATCAGGAGACTCACAGACACACTATTGATGTTCAAGTGGATGAAAGAACATTGCAAGAGATTTATCTCAGAGCTTTCAAAGAAATTGTAGAAGAAGCTGATCCATGGACTATAATGAGTGCGTACAACTTAGTTAATGGAGAGTATGTGCATGGAAGCTACAAACTGTTAAAAGAGATACTAATAGACAAGTGGGGATTTAATGGTTTTGTAATGACAGACTGGTGGGCAACACAAGACAGAGGGGTAACACAACCAACAACCGAAATGGCAATAAATGCAGGCTTGACCTTAGAGATGCCTGTTCCAATCCTTTATAGAGAAGAAGTTCTTCTTGAAAACTACAGTAAAGGAAAGTACACTGAAGAAGATATCAATGAACTAGTTAGAAGATTATTGCGTGTTTATACTCAAGTAGGGATGTTTGAAAAGGAAAAGGATTTACCAAAAGGAGAAAGAAACACCAAAAGACATCAAGAATTAGCAAGAAGAATGGCAGAAGGAGGTATTGTTCTACTAAAGAATGAGAAACAACTTTTGCCTTTGAACATTAGTGAAATTAATTCTATCGCTGTCTTAGGTCCTAATGCTAAAAGGAAGTTTGGAAAAATCTTACTTGGAGGAGCAGCAGCTGTAACTCCACCTTATGAAATCACACCCCTTAAAGGATTAAAAGAGAAATGCAAAGGAAAAGTAAAGATAATTAAAGATCCTTCCAGAGCAGACGTTGTTCTTCTTTTCATGGGCCTTAATCATGATTCCCAAATAACGTTATTATCTGACAAAACTAGAGAAGATAAACCTGAATTTGGAAAAGAATCAGAAGAAGTGGATAGAACAGTATTTGGATTACCAATAGCGCAAATTAAATTAATAAAGAAAACTATCGAAATTAACCCTAAAACCATTGTTATTCTAAATAATGCTAATCCAATATCTATGGAAGAATGGATTGAAAATACACCTGCAATTTTAGAAGTCTGGTATCCAGGAATGGAGGGGGGAAGAGCAATTGCTAGTGTTCTTTTTGGAGATGTAAATCCTTCTGGGAAAATACCATTGACTTTTCCAAAACAATTGAAAGATTGTCCCGCTCATAAATCAACTAAAACCTTTCCAGGAGAGGATCTCAAAGTTTACTATGAAGAAGGGATTTATGTCGGATATAGATATTTTGAGAAAGAAAGAATAGAACCGTTATTTCCTTTTGGTTTTGGTTTATCCTATACTACATTTGAAATCAAAAATACAACTGCAGATAAAAGTAAATTGCAATCAAAAGAGGATTCGCTCAAAATAACTGCTGAAGTGATCAATACTGGAGAAAGAGAAGGAAGCGAAGTCATTCAGGTCTATTCAGAAGCACCAGGTAAAGCAGTTGATAGACCTGTAAAAGAATTGGTAGGATTCGAAAAAATCTTTCTAAAGAAAGGAGAGAAAAAGAACGTGGAAATTCAAATTAAAACAAAAGACTTAGCATTTTACGATACAAAAAAAGATGATTGGAGCATTGAACAGGGTAAGCATATCCTGCACATAGGAAATTCTTCCACTAATATCTCTACGAAAATAGAAATTAAGATAAATTCTGATTAAAGACAAAGGTTGTATTCATTTACTAATTTCAATGTCAATTCAGATATACCCTCTAGAATTAGTAAAGCAGTCTCTTTAGAGAAGAATTTACTCCAATTCTTTGCAGATTTTTTTACATCTAATAATTTTCTTTCTGGTTCTAATTTATGAACTAAATTAGTATCCAATTGATCCATACCCCAGCAAAGGTTAAACGCCGGCATGACACAAACATAGAAATATCCAATTCTCTCCAAATTCAGCTCTGAAGCTGGAGGAAAGTGAGTCTTATATTCTTTGAAAAATGTTTTCTGTAAATCTTCTCCAATATCACTATAGAGAATAAATGTACAAATCTCTTCTACAATGTCTCCATATTCAGAGTTTTCCCAATCAATCAACCATACCTTACCTTGAGAGTCAGTGATGAAATGTCCACCTAAATCACCGTGTAAAATTCCTGAGATTCCAAAAGAGAACAAATCCTTATTCTCATCAATTATTGTTTCATACTCGTCGAGTGCAAGAGAAAAGGCTTTAGAAATAGAGGGATTCATCAGATGAGGATAGTCTGTTTCTATGTGGTTCATCGTTTTCTTCAAAGCTTGATGATTCTTCTTCATTTGTTCTAATCCATCAGGAATTATTTCATAGTCCACATTATGGATATCTGCAATAGTACTAGCCATTTTCTTTATTGTAGCTTCATCTTGATAATCTGAATGAACTCCTTCTGCAAAATCAAACACAACAGCACTATTTTTGAAAAATTCTTGATCAACATATCTTGGAGCAGGCACACATTGTACACCCTTATCAATAAAATCATTTCTTATTTTTGCTTCATTAAGGATCTTTTGAGTTCTTTCAGGATAGAGAGCAGTTTTCAAAGCATAGATAGTATCATTAGTGGTAATCTTGAAAACTGCAGAAGCTTCTCCTCTTCCTAAAAAGAAAATTTCCCCAATCTCCATTCCAAGTTTTTTAAATAGATTAGTAGCTGGTTCCTCTATAGTAATTGGATCAATCTCCTTGAATCGCTTGATTGTAATCACCTTGATGAAAAATGTTTCCTACACTTAAAATATTTATCAAAGATGGAATCTGAATCCTCTTTATCAGAGAACAAACACAAAAGGCTCAGTTTCTAGGAAAAAAAAGAGATTCTCTGGGTATTATCCAAGAGAATTTTGATAGTTTATGTATAGACATTAGTTTATTCGGAATGTTCCAGGAGCATATTGAGGAGCTCCGAATGGATACCACCCGATAATCCCACTCATGTACACATTACGACCAATCCACGGTTCAAAGATTCCATATGCTTCTTCAACATTGCCAGTCATATGATACTTGCTGTTTATCATATTAGTTATTCCAACGTCATAACCCCAGAGAGCTATATCACCTGGCTCGAAATCTCCTAAGGTTCCATCATCATTAAATGTGAAATAGAGTTCAAAGTAAATAACATAAATTTCCTCGAAGAAATGTACACTTGTACTAGGATCAGTATCAAATGGTTTTCCTGATCCTATGGCAAAGAATGCCATACCATATTCTACACCATCGATAGTAATAGTTCCTATCCAATCAGGTATTTCAGCTTGTGGTCCAGGCCAAGCTAAATTAAACTGTAAGTCCATTGTTCCAATAAGGGGTTTTTTAGCAGTTACTGCTGCTAAAGTTGATACTAATGTCATAAGGGAAATTACTAATATCACAGATGTTAATTTTTTTCTCATCCTATTATCCTTCCTTTATCGATTTTATTTTTTAGTAATATTACTTTATTACTACAATATTTTGTTCCTTCTATTATTTAAGCATTATGTATAAATACAAAAAATTTAAAATGACCTGTTGAGAGTACTACCATGTGTAAAAATAATGCCAGAAGTAAAGATTAAACGAGGAAGACCCAGAAAGTACCCTAAGGGAGACACGTATGCTAGACAAAAAGCATACTATGAACGCAAAAAGAAGAAAATTAAAGAATTGGAAGAAAAAGTGAAAGCACTTCAAAAAGGTAGAGATCTATCCCCAGAGCAGAAAAAATTACTTAAAGATCTGGATTTACTAGAGTATGAAACTATTAATTGGACTAAGATTACACCGAATGAAATAGCTTTAATGGGTCCGCAAGAATTGGAAATAACAATTGAAGATTTTAAGAAAATTGCAGATAATAATACACAACTGCGATTTCATATTCTCAACCTTATAATAAAAACAATTAGTATAGACTATTTACATTCCTCAGATGATTTATCTACAAAAGATCTTTTGAAAATGTTGAAAGAAGATGTTAGTAGTATCCTTGATGCAGGATACGAAACAATTCAACAACAGATGCTTCTTTATCTTATGGAAGCAGAATTAGCAAGTAGAGAAAGGTCCTCCACTAGAGAGAAGAAACTAGATATTTTTGAAGCAAAAGTAGAGGAATTAGAAAGAGATGCAAAAGTGAAAGAAAAAGAAATTAAAAAGATTGAAAAGCTCACAGAGTAGCGATGTTTCTTCTTTTCTGATAAAGTTTAATAATGGCAAAGAGAAGCTCTATTTTGAATGTTAGACGGTGAAAATACCACCCTACTCGAAATCGAGGAATTACTAAGACACATGAAAATAGATGAAGTAGAATCAAAGCTTGTAGAATTTGAAAAAAAGAGCAATATTACAAAAGAAGAATCACTGAGAATTAAGCTGCTTAAGATTAAGCTCTTATTTGATACCAACAAATGGGGAGAAGGTTTAGATATTTTAGAAAAGATTTTACCAGAGTGCGAAAAAACTGAAAACAAGCTAATTTGG
>JAGLTB010000004.1 GCA_023270155.1 Candidatus Heimdallarchaeota archaeon
TGTTGAGATACTAAAAGAATATTTGATACAAGAAAAATATAGTGAAGGTATAATTTATGGTTTTCATCAATTGGATAAGAACATGAAAAGAGTTTTGGGAATACGAAGGGAATCACATCTTACTCCTAAGGAATTCTCCAGTTCTTTGGATTTGCCAGAAATCTTACCTTATTTGGATTTGATTATTGCAACCTTCTACATTGCTCGATATAAAAATGAAGAGATGACCTATGAGAACTTGGAAAGTTTTATCGAAAATTTGCAGCAAATTAAGAATCTCAGCAAAATAAAAGCAGACATCGAAATTATAGATAGAAAAGCTAAGGAGGAAATGAATTGAATAAAAGAAAGGTTCTATTCAATCCTAAATACCAACCTCTTTTCAAGATGTTGATTCAGTTACTCGTAATTTTCATAATTATCACATTACCTTTAACTTTCAATTTTGCAGTATCTTCACCTCCCTATACTATAAGCAATACTGACCCAGGTGGTATGTCCTATTTCAACACTCTATTGGAGCAAAATAATTTCAATACAACAAGAACTATTCTCTCAACTAATCCTATACAAGATTTACCTGAAGACTCTATTCTAGTTATAAGTGGAGGTACTAAAAATTACAGATCCTCAGAAAAACTCATCATAGACTCTTTTGTAGCTAGAGGGGGTTTACTAGTTTTACTCGCAAATGAAGGACCAAATTATGAACTTGCAGAATATTTCGGTGTCTATATTTCAGCCTCAACAATATTGGAAACACAATATTATTACAAATCCCCAGAAATACTGGTACTGGAATCACCCTACTATGAAAATGAATCCTTATGTTTTGTGCAAGCTAAAGCAATTTTGCAAGTTTCACAAAACGAACAGCAATCAGAATTGTTTGAGATACGAACAGAAAACACAGCCTTCATTGATTCAAATAACGATAAGAAATGGAATGTAATTCATGAACCGCTTGGACGATTAAAGGTAGGAACAGCATTTCAGAGAGGATTGGGTGCAGTTATAGTTCTGACCTCTCCAAGTTTTCTTACCAATGATCTGTATAGTGAAGGATTTGGTAATATAGATTTTGTATTTGATCTATTAAGCCTATATTCACCAGGAGCTGATAGACTAGTATGCTTTGAGGAAAGTCATAAAACATGGCCTTTTGCATCAACTGAAGGAATTATTAATCAATCATATGGAACATTAATTCTGCTATCAAAAACACCGTTGTTCGTATTTGTTATGGTTCTGATTGTACTAGTGTTTTTCTATTTGACACCTAGATTTAGAGATATAATTCGATCAAGTGAAACTTACAAAAAATTTCTTACGGATAGAATTTGGAGTAGAAAAAGGGAACTTTATGATACATTTGGATCACCAATAAAACCAACGGTTGAGGAACAATATTTGTCAAATCTATATTTCCAATATGAGCTCTATCCTAAAGAATCTTATAGTTATTTTCTTGAAGAAAAACTGAAATTCATATCAGTAGATAAGTTTACAGAGGAAGAGAGAGAGCTATATGAGAATGCTCTAATCAAAAAATTGGATGGAAAGATCTTTCTTTCCCTTTTTCTTAAGCTAGAAGAAATTCAGAAACGAGGTAAATTATCATGACACAAGTACATGAAACCAAAGAAATATTTGAAAAAATAATGAATGAAATGAGTAAAAGAATCGTAGGAAATGAAACTGTAATAGAATTGATTTTTGCATCACTGTTAAGCGAGGGGCATGTACTTCTCGAAGGTGTCCCCGGTATTGCTAAGACACTGATGGCAAGTACATTAGCTGAAGTAGTTAAGACGGATTTCAAAAGAATCCAATTTACAAGCGATTTGATGCCAGCTGATATAACAGGTGGCAATATCTATGATCGAGAAACAAGTTCTTTTACATTTATAGAAGGGCCAGTTTTTACTAACATCTTATTAACAGACGAAATTAACCGAAGTCCTCCAAAAACACAATCTGCACTCTTAGAAGCAATGCAAGAAAAACAAGTATCTGCTGGGAAGAAAACATACAAATTGTCAAAACCATTTATGGTTATAGCAACACAAAACCCAATAGAATCAACAGGAGTCTACCCACTACCAGAAGCACAAGTTGATAGATTCTTAGTTAAGATTCCAGTTTATCCTCCATTACTGGATGGGGAGATAGATATGCTTGTTATGAAAAGAGAAAAGATGTTCGCAGATGTAGAAGCAGTTACTAAAAAAGCTACTATTCTGAAATTGATATCAGAAATCGAAAAAAGTGTAATAGTGAGTAATCAAATTTTGGAATATATTGCAAAACTTGTGCTAGCAACAAGATCCATTCCGTCTCTAGCATTGGGTGCTAGTCCTCGAGGATCAATAGCGCTTCTTACTTTAAGTAGGTCAATTGCAGCAATACGAGGAAGAGACTATGTTGAACCAGATGACATTAAATCAATATTCTTTCCAGTAATGAATCACCGCTTAATTCTTTCTCCAGAAGCTGAAATTGAACAAATAAGAATCGGAGAAATTATACAAAATATTCTTTCGGAAGTTGAAGTTGTTATATAATAAGTGAATTTATGAAGATGAAAAGAGATGGAAGCAACTAAGCATTTTGAATTAACCAAAAATGGAAAAGCCTTTATCCTTTTTGGAAGCTTATTCATAATACTAGGGCTAGCCATCGAAAACTACCTTCTAGTTGTTCCAGGTTTCATCTTCTGGATTGTTGTAACTTCAACTTTTATTAGCTACTTTCAACATCAAAATCTAAATCTTGATCTCAAATTGCGCGTATCCAAAAAATACATGCGAAGTAGAGGATTGTTAGCTGTAGCTACTGAAATCAATAATTCTTCATCTAAAGCTGTAAGATTTAAAATCACTTTAGGAATATCTTTTCATTTTAGAAGCATAAAAACACCTGAAACAGTGTATGTAAAACTTCAACCTAACGAGACGAAGAAACTAGTTTGGTTATTATTGGCTGTAAGAAGGGGAAACGCAACAATTGGACCTGCTGAAATCTCTGTAGGACCTTTCCAAAATCTGTTTGAAAACAAAAGGATTCTGAAAGAAAAAATCAGTATTAAAGTACTCCCCCAAAGACCTAGAGTTAATATTCCTTGGAAAACTAAGAAAGAACTCCTATTGAAAATGGTTCATGAATTCGCACAAAGGGTGAAAGGAAGAGGAGATGAGTTTTTCGCCCTTCGCGACTATCTTCCTGGTGATGAGGTTAAGCATATTGATTGGTATGCTACAGCTAGACATGATCGTTTGATTACTAAAGAATTCGAAGATGAGAGAAATCTCCATTTCCTTATTTATCTTGATCTTGGTGGTACGATGTTTGGACCCAAATTTGAATATGCATTATCATCTGCAGTCGAATTATCTTCTCTTATAAGAGGAACCAATCATGATTTAGGTGTAGTAGCATATTCAGACATTGTAAAACGTTTCATTGTTCCACAATTGGGTAAAAAAGAACTATCGCTGATGCTCAATCTTTATGACTTAGAAGCAACAGGGGTTCAAAGTAACTTCATCGATGCAGTTAAGTTTACAAAAAATAACAAGCTCTTACACTCTATTGCAATAATCTTCTCTGATTTAGAAGGTGATATGCGAAAGAAACTGCAGGGATTGAATCTTCTTCGAACAATGGGAGGTCGAGTGATTTTTGTAAACTATTCTACCATAGATTTCAATATCTTAGCATCACCAGGTTGGTTATTATCTAAATCCCAAGATATGGATTACAGTCATGTAATTGAACGTGTATTTCCTAGTTTAGTTAAGGATGAGTACAAAAGACGGGAAAAAGAATTACGAAACATTCTCTATTCTGTTGGAGGAGATTATATCGAAATAAATGGATATGATGATAACATCATTCTATCACTTTACAGACTTATGAGGAAATATTCACCAACACAAAGGTTGGTACAAGAAGCACTGGAGAGATGGAATTGAGAATCAGAGATAAAATTTTTGAAGAAGAGTGGAAAAAAACTGTGGTATCCACTCCTGGTTCTTCAATATTGGTTGTTGCCCATCTTCTGTTTGGTTTATTTGCTATAGCAATTATAATAATTCAGTCTGCATTCAGTTTTAATGTATACATTTTTTCAATTTGGTTGATCTTCGGGTTAATTATCTTTCTTACGGATATATTCAGGGGGAGTAATATTAAACTAAGTTCTGAGCTTGGTTTCGGTTTCTTTTTCATACTAGGTACAGTTCTATCTTTGTTACTTGGTAACGTATACTCAATGTTCTTTCCTGAAAATCTAGGACGAATTGATATTCTTGTCTTTCAAATTTCTGCAGGTATTTGTGTTGCAATTCGTTTTCTAATTACCTTCTTCTATGAGGAATATTTTTCTCAAGAGCAAGAATTTATCGTACCAGACAGTAATTATTCTAAAGACCAAATAGACCAATATGTACTTAATTTAGTAAAAACTGATTTCGAATACAAAGATATTGAACAGATCGGGCTTTTTGAAAAATGGTGGTACATTTTAAAGAAAATGATTTGGCCTTCCATCAGTGTTTCCATTCTTATAATTCTAGCAGTTCTTTATTCTCTTCTAATCTTCTATATAATCCCTGAAAATGCAATATCAGAACTGATAATTGTTCCTTCATTGATGATTGCAGCAATCTTGTACTCAATACTTCTTATAAGGTTGAATGAAGTTATTCCAAAAATGCAAGAGAAAGAAAAAAAAATTCTTGAATCTGATGAATGGGAAGAAGATTTGTTAGAAAAAACAGATGAGGAGATTATAACTTCCTAACTAATATCTCAATCTTTCTAATTTCCTTTTAATTCTTCAATGGTTTCTACTTTTCCACAGGAATGATCGTTTTCAGGACAATACCCATAAAATTCACAGAATGCTCCTGCCTTCCTAAAGATAGTTGGAGAAACCTTTCTTACTTCTTCAAGCATTCGTTCTGCTATTTCTCTAATTTCCCATTGCGAGCGCTCGCAAATCCTTACCGCAAAGAAATCTATTAGTGCATGAGCGTTCATTGAGACTATTAGCTGAGTAGATGTAGCATTAGGTAATATATATCGAGCATCTTCTTTTTCAATTCCTTCCTGAATCATTTTTTGATATAATAAGTGACTTTGTTTAATCAAATCTTCGTACTCCTCCCCAAATTTCGATTTTTTAATTTCATCAGGAACGATATATACGAAATTATCTGCATTTACATATCTCTGAGATTGTTGTGAAAAACTTGCAATTCTTTTTCTAACTAACTGATGAGAAGTTGTTCGGCTAATCCCCGTAACATAGAAAACATACATATTATGTTCTATAATTGAAAGATGACCATTTTTAATGATATTCCCCAAATATTCGTCAGGTTTGATTTTTGCTTTGTTTTTTATCTCCCCAAGGTCATTTTCAGCTGAATAACAGATTAAACCTGCTATTTTTGCAATCATTTCTGATTCAGGTGTATAAGATATGAGTTCGACTTGAATAAGACCACTACCATGATTATTTATCAGAATTACTAAGTAATCGTATTTGATTTCTTTTTTAATGAATGTATGACATTGTTTTCTTACTATGTAATTCGTTTTCAATGTTATAATAGTAAGTGAATATTTAACCCTAAAAGAATCAACAAAAGATGATTTTCCGCTAAAAATCCGATTTCCTTTTTGCAAGTGTTTATATCACAAAAAGTTTTTGAATAAAGTAGAGCTATAGAATCAATAGGGTAACATCGGGTACTCTGGGTATTGTTTATTTGAGGTTGCAAGATGTCTACAGATGAGCCAAAACAGGCAAAACAACTTAAAGCTGGGGTAAAACTCAAGACTAAACCAGCAGTTGTTCCTAAAACACGTAGAATGAAAACAAGAAAAGATAAGTTACCCATAGATGCTTTGGATCAAAAAAGAATAACGAAATGGAATATTATTTTCGCAGTTTTGTTTTCAGGGCTTTTAGCAGCAACAATAGTAAACAGTTATTTCAAAGAATTCTTAGTCATTCCACTTCCAAATTTTATATTGAAAACAATAATCCCTATAGTTATTGGTGTTGAAGTTTTCATCATTTTAGTTGCTTTTGAAACATATAAGGTGAAATTTGCTCCAAATATTCTGAGAGTAATTCTTACTATTGTAACCGCCCTAGTTCTTTTCCCAATTACATTATTCAAATATCACACAAGACATAGTGTCAAAAGAATAGTTTTCACAGGCTTGATACTTTGGTCTCTTGTATTCTCCTTCTTCTCTCCATACTTTGGTATGATTGGTAAAATAAGAGATTTAGAAGATGGATTAGCTGAGCAAGATGTTAATCAAAGCTGGTTTGAGAATCTTTTCCAAGGTTCTGCTCCTTTTTACATTGATGGGCTATTAGATCTTTTAGATTCTCTTGACCTTAACGACACTTTAGCCAATCAAGAAATGGCTCAAGTACGGGCAGATTCGGGTTCTTTGGGAAATTATCTTTATCGTTGGGAAATAAATGATTATTACAATCCGACTACGTGGGAGTTTGAAGGAAATAATGCCCAAAGATTCGCTCTCGATCCTACGGATTATGGTCAACCTGGAGCAGCTTCTGTTACAGATTTAAACATAACAGAGACAATCTACTCTACAACCTCTCTTTACTCCCAAGCAATAGACGCAAATCTATTAACAACCTGGAGTAGTTATTTTGATCCTCATCTTTACGATGTAACTCCTACATATAGCTGGGATGATTTTCTTAGAGATGAAAACGGGACATCATCTGCAGAGGCAGGTTCAACCAATATTAGGTTTAATACCAGAGATCAATTAACCTTAGAAAGCGTCTCCGAAGCAATAGGCTTTCTAGGTACTTACAATTACAAAACTTATTTTGCATTAGACTCTGAAGCTGATAAACAAACAATAAAAGATAATAGTCTAAGTTTTACAGATTTGATTGTTAATGATTCCACTTTTCAAACAGACTTTAGTAATTTCTTACAGAAACCATCAGGTTATGAAACACTCTCTCCTAATGTGCACAGGAATTCTCTAGATTGGGCTATAGATGGAGTGAATAGTGGCTTAACAATTTATGAACAAATAACTTACATTCTGGATCAAATCTTAATAGCGGGAGGCCTTCCAACATCAGCTGATACAGATAATCAAGGCCAAGATAGAGCAGAACGCTTTTGGACTGTAGATGACAGATCCTTCACAGCTTTTCTTGCAGCAGCTGTTATGGCATTGAGATGGAACAATATCCCAGCTCGTCCCGTATTTGGGTTTGCTATTGGTGAAGATATAGCGGGAGATCCCAATCATAGAAGTCTGACATTATCTCATTTATATGGATGGATTGAAGCAATTATCCCAGTTGGGGTTGGAGATTATCGCTGGGGACAATTCCAAATTGGGCCTTATCCTGATGGTAGTGATTTAATTTATTGTGAAAATACGCTTTATTCAGCTTATAATGTTTCAGTGGAATTTCTATCTGTTATTCCCACAGATCCTGGAATAGGAGAAGAAGTATACGTTATTGATAACTATGTAGATTATACTCTCCGTGCAACAGTAACTAGTGAAGGTTCTCCAGTTGTTGGTGCTTCAGTTCAATTCGAAACAATTAGTACAGAAGATTATCAAGCAACCCAATCCAATCCTGCACAATTGTTAGCTACCGCTAGAGAACTTGGAAGCGATGTAACAGATGGTTTTGGATTTGCTTCTATCCTCTATAATTTCGATCATGTAAACTATACGGAGCTTAATTTTGCAGATCAAGAAGCAACGTCCTATATACTCCTAGCTTACATTAGTTTAGCCTCTATAGGCGGAGCAGGATTTGTTGTTATGCCGGAAGGATATTTATCAGCTATAGCGATGAATACTTCGAAGCAAATTCTTCCAAATCCACAGAATATAACTGAATTTTACGATTATTATTTAATTCAAAAGGGGCGGAGTTACCAGATTTCAACCATACTTTATGAGGATGTCGCACATACTACAGTTCTAACGGATAGGGTTGTTTCCTACTATGTTCTAACGCAGGATGATCTCACAGAACTCTTATTTGGTATATTAGACCCACAAGTTCTGATAGATAATAAAATTGGAGAAGCATTCACTGATGTTCTAGGAAACTCTACTCTGCAAACGAACGACACTTTTGATTCTTTGCTTACGGATACTACGTATTTCGTAGCAGCTTCATATGGAGCTAATTATACGTATTCTGTAATGTTAATTGTTCAAGCAGAAAAATCTACGATAGATTTCAATGAAACGGATTTAGATAATTTCGAATTAGATATCTACTTGTATACAGAACCTCTTGGAGGATTTGCTAATAAACTAGCAAATGAACCATTGCAAGTATGGATTGCTCCTAATTCCTATTATACATCCTTTGTTGGGACAGATCCAGATGCTTTGAAATCTCATCTTTTATCTTCAAATATTACCGCACCCTATTGCCAAATAGTTACTCCACCAAGTTCTACAACGGATTCTAATGGTTTCTATAATGATACTTTTGTTGTGTCACCATTAAATTATGGAACGGGTATATTTGTTATTGTAGTGTTTTATCTTTCCACTTGGAATGTATCTAATACGTTTGTTATAGGTAGTGGTCCAGCCTGGTTAGTGGATCCAATTGAACCTAATTTTGGTTTTTCATCATTTGATGTTTCAATTCTAGAACATAGTTATTCAACAATAAACAATTTTGACAAAATTGATGGTACATTAGTAATACTTCTGGATACTTCAATACCCAAAAGAATAGTTGAGGTGGAAGAATGGCACTAACATTTAACAAAATTTTTACAATAATATTCGTACTAAGTATTTTAACTTCAAATATCTTAACTGCCCTTCCATTATCAGAAGATTCAGAAGATCAACTGAACTCTCTAAATCAAAGTTTAGATTTTCTTAATGATCCAGAATTTTTATTAAATAATCAAAGAATTCGTAGTCATAGTAATTATTATTACTCAGAGGATAGCTTGATTGACAATTTAGACGAAGATAATCAGCAACCTTCAGTAAAATGTACAACTCCTATTATGGAAGAATTAGTAATAGCGAATCCTCAACGATCTATGAATCAAGATTCAAACGTTAAGAAATCTGTTAGTGAACCAACAGATTACACAGAATTTTACCGCGGAGATACAATTGATATCTCAGGAAAATTATGGGATGGAGTTACATTTTGGGATGGTGAAACTGTTGAAATATATTATAACATAACTCAAACCCTGTTTTTGGCTGATATAGCAGGTTATAGAGCTTCCAGCTATCGTATTCAAGATGTTGTGACTGACTCTTTTGGGAATTTTACATATAGTATCCTAACTTCAGATTTTTCAATAGACATAACTTCAAAAGTTGGGGACATAACAATTTTCACTTGGTTTAATGGAAATTATCCTGAAGGACGATATGAAGGGAGTCCTGGAGACGCAATTGCGACTGTGTATGGACAAGTAAGATTGGATGTTATACCAACTGTCGGAAATAGGGAGTCACCCTATTCATTCTATGTAGAACTTAATTTTGAAAATGGAACCAGAGCTACCACATCAGGAACTAATTTCAATATTAAAGTAGAGTGGGTTGAAGCAGGAGAAACACATGTGGACGGTACACGAACTTTTACTGGTTCGAATGATTTTCTTTATGCTAATACTGCACCTGTAGCTATTAGTAATGTCACGTGTGATACTTCTTATGATATAACAAACCTGCCATTTTTCAATTTCAAAGTGTTCGGTGATGTTACAATGAGTGAAACACTAGTTACCAACACAACTACTAGAGAAACGTATGATAAAGCTGAGATCCAAGCTTACTATGATTTAGGGGCTAGTATTGATGATTCTCGAATTGATGTAGCTTTAGATTCTTCCATTACACTATATGCAAGTGTAACTAATTCTTCAGATGCTATGGGTGCAGGTTATACAGTGACAATCGAATTCTATAATAGTGCAGGGCTTTACAATAATACAGATGTTTTTACAAACAGTTCAGGAGAGATAGAAACAATACATTATGTAGACCATAACAATTTTCCAACTATTACAGGTATTAATAATTTCTACATTAGATTTACTCTTACTCCAGCAGAATTTCCAATACCTGTTCAAGGAGATATTCTGAGAGCGGATTTGACGGTTAACATAGGGTCAGTAGAAGTATCAATAGATGATACAACTAGCTTTTACACATCAGGTCTTGATATTGATTTTGGAATAGTTGTTAAGGATGAATTTGGAAGGATTCTACCATATGCTGACTTCTCAATAGCATTCCCTGGTTATGGAGCTTCTCCTGATACAGCAGGGGGGTCAGGAATCTATAATACCTCATATACTGTCCCAATTTACATTATTGCTGAACAAACTGATACAAAAACAATCATTGTTGATGCGTTGGCAAAAACAGCAACTTACTACAAATATTTCTTACCTGGTGTAACACAGGGATCTGATCTTTTCAACATGTATTATTCTTTAACACTTGAACTTCGAGGGGAGTATGATCCAGACACGATTAATGATGGTGAAGATGTTGATATCTGGAACAATACTTATTATTCATACTTTAGTCCTGGTTCCTATAATCTTACAGTAACTGATCAATCAGGAAGGAATCCGATTGGTGCACCGTTTAGCATTATTTTTGAAGGAAAATCTATTCTTGGCACAGTGACTTCTATAAACAATATTATTTTTCTCTCACTTAGCTTTGATATACAAGGATATGAATCAGATGCAGGTGTGGATCTTTCTGTAGCAGGAATCTATGTGCTTCAAGCAACAGCGGGAGAGGGTGATTATGCTCCTGCTAATACGATTACTCAAAATATCAATATTTATGGACCAGACAATGATGCTCCTACTATAACCTTTGTAGGTTTATCACCTGATCCTTATGATCCAGGAATTCATCTCCCCTATTATAATATCACAGTAACTGTAGCTGCTTCAGATATAGGTTCAGGTATAAGATATGTAGAATTAAACTATAGAATTTTAGAAGAAGATAATTCAACAGTAGCTATAGGTTGGACTTCTGTAAATATGAATTTCTTGGGTGGAGATATTTACGAGTTAGTAATAAACACAACTCTCAGCAACTCTCAGTATTATGTTCAATATTATATTATCGCAAAGGATTTTGCAGGACATGGACTTGATGATTTAGGAGCTAAACAGACAAATCCAATCTATTATTATGATGCTAGTTTCGGATTGGAAGATATGGTGTATTCACAATCTGAACCAAATTTCTACCAAATTGGTGATATTGCTGCACCTATAGAAGAAGCTGCACCAACCATAGTGGATTCGCTTGATCCACTTAACCCATATCTAAATATCACTGTGTATGTAAATGATACTCAAATATATAGTGGAATGGCAGGCGTGGTTCTATTAGTATATGTTTTCGATAATGCTACAGAAGAGCTGATAGATAATTATCAGATACTTATGGTAAATACTCCTTCAACCAATGAATGGTTCGGCCAAATACAAGGCGTTTATAACAGTGATATATTCTGGGGCTACGTTGCGCGTGATGGTGCTACTCCAATCCCTAATGATTTAGTTGGACCTCAGATGGTTTATTCTGTTGTGGAGTATAATCCACCAACGATTAGTAATTTAATTCTAGATTATAATGGAACAGTTGCTCTTCATGATAGTTTGATTACATTCAATGTGACAATAACAGATGCTATCACAGGAGTAGAAAATGTAACTCTAGTGATTCTTTACAATGACGTAGAGTATATAATTAATATGACGCAAGTAGGAACAACGTCAACGTATACGGCAAGTTTCGATTTGGCAGGAATACCACTAGATAGTTATGGAACATATGCTCTCCAATATCATATAATCGCAGAGGACGTTGTGGGGAATAGTGTTTCAACAACAGTGAATAGTATTTCTGTTCTCTATCAAAATCCAAGGAGCGGCCCAGGTGGTTTTACAGGAAGTTGGGGTGCTATAATTGGGGCATCAGCAGGTGGTATCATAGCAATTATTGCGGTTCTCTTCTTATGGATTAATCGTCATACAATCCAAACCTTCGCTAAGAAACAAACCTTCAGACGAAGACTTAGAGATTATTTACGAGAAATAATAGAGGATATAAAGAAAGATGGTTTGGAAGGAAGATATAAAGAAGGATTGTTAAAGACGTGGAGGGTTGTAGAGGGAATAGGAAGGGAATTCTATAATTTACCAAGATATAGGAGTCAAACTCCTTTGGAATTTTCACGATTACTTGCTCAGAAGGGTAAAATTGAGCGTGAGCTCCTATATACTCTTCTAGAGTATTTCACAAAGGCACGATATGGATATGAAGAAATCACAGAGAAAGATTTTAATTCCGGTGTCCGTGCTCTCTTGAAAATAGTAGATAAAATCGAAGTAGGTGAAATGCAAATTGAGTCATAATGGAATCTTTGGATTCTTTAGAAAAAGAAAACAAGTAAAATCTCTAAATCAAATGTTTACTTCAGTAATGGCTGACGTGAGAATCTTTGAACAAAGACAAGACTACAAAGGTGCAGTAATTGCGTCTTTTGGTGGTTTAGCTAGCATTGCTGGAGGATTGTTAAGCATGTCCAGATCTCCTTCTCAAACAGGTAGAGAATTTGGTTTTGCTGTTGCAGGTAGAGCTAACATTTCTAATGAAGTAATGGATGAATATCTTACATCATTTGAAATTGCTAGATATACTGACGCTGAAATTACTTATGATGACTATCAAGAAGCAATCCAAAGACTAGATATCTGTTTCCGTGGAATAAGAGAACAGGGTGTAGAAGTTATTGAGCCAGCAAAGAAATCAACGAAGAAGCCAGCCAAGAGGAGAAAAACAATCAAGGCGAAGACCTAGAATAAAACTATCATTTACAAAATATTCGATAGGGATGTTTATTCTCTTCATGATCATAGTGGTACCTATATTCCTAGGGATAGTAGGTTTAGGTGGTTATGGTACAAAATTCAGTATATATAGTGAAAGCTGGGACGGACTTTCAAGTTTGCGATTGGGTTTAGAAGCAGAAGGTTATACTAAAATAACAAACGGAATGTCATCTCTTGCCGTATTAAATAGAATGACTGAACCAGCTGTAGTAACCATTATAGGACCTGCTGCAAGCTATAGTCAAATTGATACAATATCTGTCGCTACATTCCTAGCAAGAGGTGGGAGTTTAATTGTTGCTGATGATTATGGTTCAGGGGCTCAAATTTTCCAGCCTTTATTTGATATCCTCAATACCTGGGATGAAGTATCACAAATTAGTGGTGGTAGTATTCCCTCTCTGACTGATCTTTTTATGGGGAATCAAACTGATTCAGGCAATGAAACGGTAACTGAAGCAAATCTACTCTTTGAAATGATTGGAATGTTGAAAGGTTTTGCTTTCAATGGCTCTGTCCTTATGGATGCGGAAAGCTATACAACTAATCCAGCTCAACCCCTGTTAAAGAACATGGAAACCTCTAATCCTCTAACTGCAGGAATATCTCTGGGATTACAAATGGAATTTGGTACAGTATTAAGTATAGCAGTGAATCATTCAGAGTATGTTGATAGCGGACCTACTGAAACAGTGAAAACGTATCGAACGGATTGGATGCCATTGCAAGCTGTGTCATTAGAATTTTTTGGTCATGAAATACAAGATCAATTTCTACCATTTCTGCCATTTTATACTTCAAAATCAGCTTGGATGGAATCAGATTTTCAATCAGCTAGAAGAGGAGAATCTTCTCCTGATATTGATGAGTGGGGTAATGTAATGTTTGCTCCAATTATGACATTACCAATTGGCCTTGGAAAAATAGTCATGATTGGTGATCCTGATATCTTTATCAATAAATGGATTGATAAAACCTCTGAGAACGACAATTTAATCTTCGCAAGAAATCTGTTTGCATATTGCACAGAAAACATGAATGCTACTGATGGACCATTTAGCGTTCCTATCATATTCGATGAAGGGCATGCACATCAAAAATTCTATAGTGCTTCGATTTATTCCATTATATTAATGAAACTTATAACAGAAATGTCAATGTTTCCACTATATTCACCCTTTATTCCTCTCTTCCTAGCAGTACTTGCTTATCCTCTAATTCCAAAGAAGACACGACTATCTCCTATTCTATGGACAAAGTACAGGGGAGAGGCAGGTAAATCTAGATTTGAAAGAGAGATACGGAGAATAGTGGATACGGGAGCGTACAGTGAAGCAGTAGGATTATTGTACAGATCCTTGTTGAGGGGATTAAGAAAGGTGTCGAAACAATCAATGGCGACACCAGAAGAAATAGTAGACTTTTTCGTCACAAGAGATCCTGCTATGAAGACAAAAAATCTACTTCCCGAATTAAGAAATATTAATGCATATTTAGCAAGACCACGTATTCTGCCTGAACACGTGTTCATGCGATACATGACGTTCATTAAAAGTTTAATTGACAGATTACCAAGAATATAAAATAAGGAAAAAGTGAAAAAAATGAGTGAAGAAGAAAAAGTTGAACCCAGTCCTAAAGCAAAAACAAAAACAAAGGTAGCGGCTGAAGCTGTTGTTACACCAAAGGATATCAAAAGAGTATGGGAAGAAATCTATAGCGAGATTAAACGTGTTATCATAGGCAAACTTGATGTTCTAGAAGACATGTTTATTGCTCTTCTGGCTGGTGGACATTGTTTACTAGAAGGTGTTCCAGGAATTGCCAAAACTATAATGGCTAAAACTTTTGCACAGACACTTGGTTGTGAGTTCAAAAGAGTACAGTTTACTCCAGATCTCTTGCCATCAGATGTAGTTGGTACAACCATATATGATCCTAAAGCAGGAACATTCAAAATGAGAAAGGGACCAATATTCACTAACATCCTACTAGCAGACGAAATCAACAGAAGTCCTCCAAAGACTCAAGCAGCGTTATTAGAAGCTATGGCTGAACAACAAGTAACAGTTGAAGGAACAACCTTCATACTTGATGATCCATTCATCGTTATATCGACTCAAAATCCCATCGAACAGGAAGGGACGTATCCTTTACCTGAAGCCCAAGTAGACAGATTTATGTTTAAGCTTCTAGTAGATTTACCTTCTCCTGAAGAAGAAATGGAAATTATAAGACTTAAGCACAGGCAAATCAGACAAACTGTTAGAAGAGTAACAACTCCAATGACTATTAACAAAATGAAGGAAACTGTTGAAACAAAAATATTCGTTCATGAGGATATCATGGTGTATATTAAGGACATAGTCATATCCACTAGAACTGATCCCCGCTTGATACTTGGTGGAAGTCCAAGATGCAGTATTGCACTCTTAAGTGCTGCAAAAGCTGTTGCTTCAATGCGAGGACGAGATTATGTTATTCCAGATGATGTTAAAAGAGTTTCAAGAGTTGCCACAGCTCATAGATTAGCGATGAAACCTGAAGCTGAACTTGAAGGAACTACTGGAACAATTGTGGTTAATGAAATCCTTAGAAATCAAGAAGTACCGGTATAATGAAACTGTGTAGGTGAAAAAATTTGTTCACACGTCGTGGTGGTTGGCTAGTCTTTGCTGGAGTGATTATGATTAGCGTAGGCTTTGCATTAGCTGGTTATCTCTCACTAAATGTTATGTTCGATTCATTTGGTTTCAGTCCACAACCAAATTCGACAGTACCAGGTGAACCTGAACCCACAGGAGGGTTTGGAGTAATGGATTTCCTACATTTTTATATGGACAGACAAGGGACCTTAATCTGGTTCTTTATAATTGGCGGAGTAATGTTAATATTCTCAGTGCTTTTGGGATTGCCCTTTTACAGACTAGGAGCAAATCCTAAATCAATAGAGATTAAGAGAAGAGTTTCGAAGCCAAAAGCCTTCGCTGGGGACTATATGTATATAGAAGTAACTGCACGAAACAGATCAGTTAACCAGTTACCAAAGGTGGAAATATATGATGCCATTCCTGAAGTCTTCGACTTGGTATTAGGAGAAAACTTCATAGTGACGCAATTGAATCCGAGACAAACTGTAACTTATGGTTATGTTGTCCGCATCCCAATTAGAGGATTGTTTGAAATCGGGCCAACTAAAGTAATTATCAGAGATAGAATGGGTTTCTATGCAACCGAAGGGGAAATAAAAACTAAAACAGAGATTTTAGTATACCCAAGTTATGAAGATGTAAAGAAGCTAGAGATGATAGGAAGGAAAAGACAACTAGGTGTATTGTTTGGTTTCCATAGAACGAAAATTAAAGGTATGGGTACGGATTTCTGGGGTATCAGACAATATCAAACAGGTGATGCTTTCAAGTTCATTGATTGGAAAGCATTCTCTAGATCAGGTAAAATGATGGTACGTGAATACGAATCTGAAGAAAACATTCGGGTTGTGATTCTACTGGATTCATCTGCAAGTATGGGAGCTGGTCTTCCACGAAATACCAAACTAGAATATGCTATTCGAAGTGCTGTTCTTATGATTCATCTTGCTTTTGAAAAAAGCGATATAGTTGGATTATGTGTTTACGATGATGAGATAAGGAACTGGATAGAGATGACTTCTGTTCGCTCTCAACTTTTCTCATTTTTGGAAGCGCTTGCTCATGCAAAACCTCAAGGAGAAGCTGATATGGAAGTAGCAATTGAACATGTTCTTCAACGTGTAAAACGTGCTGCTTATATTGTAGTAATTTCAGATCTTGAATCTAATCCTCAAAAAGTTATTAATGCTGTTCGAAGAGCTCGTGCAAGAAAACATAATATCACAGTAATTTCCCCATTTGGACCCTGGTTTGAAATCGTTTCACAACAGCTTTCACCAGTAGAGCAAATGATTGGGCATGCAATGGTTGAGAAACAACTGGGAGAAAGACAAAACATGTTTAAATTGCTTCGACGATACGACTCAACATCGGTTTCTGTAGGACCAGATGATTTCTTACCAACAATAATGGCTCAATTTAATAGAATGCAAAGACAAGGGTGATGATGAAATGGAATCTTTAGCAGATACAAGATTTATTGACCTTGGAATTCGAGGTGTACAACGTCGTATTCGAGGTACTAGATATCAAACATTAGTAACACATGTAGTGGGGAGACTGGTTGCTTTAGGCATTGCAGCTTGGGTAGTTGTTCAATTGTATAATCTTATTGATTTTGGAAACGTCGAAAAGTTTCCTGAAGGATATCTTATTGACTCCTTGACATTTGTTTTTGTATTTTTTGAAATCATTGTAATTATATTCTTTTCACTACCTCTGATGCTTCTTCTACTTCTTCCCATGAATGATGGACAGTCGGTGATGTTAGGGCTTCGTGCTTTTATATCAGAAGATTTGTTTGGTGGAATAAATCCACCTGGAGGGATTTCTCCTTCAGAATTCTTTGGTGGAGAAGCAACTAATCTTTTCGGACCCTTTGTTAATCTCTTCAATAATGAAACGCTTCAGCCATTAAAAGCTGCTAATAGAGCGTCCATTCTGATGTTGGTAATAATTCTTTTTGGAGCTTCCATCCTAGCTTTTCTTATGCGAGCAGAAATACGTTCTGCTGCAAGTGCATTCATATGCATTCAATTTGTTGTATTCTATGGAAGTGTTCAATTATTACTAGAAGGAAATTCTTTCTCATTTTCTCCAACAAATAGAATAGGAGCATTACTCTCCAATCAAGTTGTCTTAATAGCTCTTGCATCTTATCTATTTCTTGAAGTATCTTTACAGATATCTTATATCTCGCAAATTTTGAATCCTACTCAAAGCAGACAACAAAGAGTTTTAAGAGCTCTTGATCGCTTGCGAGAATTTAGATTAGGAATAACTGGAGCAGAAGAAGGGCCAATACAATCAGTGGAAGAGGAGGACGGAGAAAAGAAAGCTTCTCTTTCAATAGGTGGAGCAGGGAGTAGTATTGCACGAAGATTTGGTTTAGCTGGAATGACCTATTTCATAGAGAAAGCATCTGATTCTTTGTTCTCTAAACCTGGTGGACAAAAAGATAAACTTACATCAAGATTACAGAGATATCATGATGGTTTAGTACACAGTGATGCTCAAGTTGATGATAAGTTGGTCGGAGCTTCAATTGCTGTTAAACCATTGATGACCCTGGTTTATGTTCTAGTTTCTGTTATTTTCCGCGTAGGTATTATGCTCGTAGGTCTATACGCTATTCTTAATCCTGATGTATTACTTTTCGTTTTAAGATATCCCCCATCAATTTACAATTCATTGGAAATGCTAGAACCAGAAGGTGTTGTTCTTTTATTAATTCCCATAGTCATTTTCATACTTCTGCTAACCTCTCTGGTAGGATACATCCAAGAGAGATTTTCTTCAAGATTCGAAGAGGAACTAGAACCACTTCTAGAGGAAATTCAATATGTTGAGGAAGATCGACCTGGAATAATTACAGAAGGCGGATTAACTCCTGTCACTGAAGAAGATATATTTTACGAAGAGCTAACAGCAGAATTCGAAGAATAAAACGAAGATAAAAAAATATCTTCACTCGTTTTTTTAAATTAAAGGAATAAAAATAAAAGAAAGAAGAGAGTTTTATGTTCTCTTGTAAATGAAACGTTCCCAGTTTGAGATATCTGGTACTTCTGCTGATAATTCCTTACGAATTCGAATGCTTTCGATTATTTCTCCTTCAAGGTTTTTTGGTACTCTCTCAAAACCTGTGAATTGATATCCAAAGAAAGCTCTTCCAGAACTGCTTCCTCTTATCTCATCTGCGAGATCTATAGTTTCTGCAGTTGGAATTTTACCCCTTATCCGTGTATTGTCTCCTTCCTGAATCATTTCTAGAATTATTCCTCTGTGTTGGGTAATAATCTTAGTCATGTTACCAACATAATCTGAAGGAACTTTGATGTCTATGATAAGCATAGGTTCTAAGATGTGAGGTTCACTAGTTAGGAATGTTGTGTGGAAAGCTGCTAAACACATCTGCATAATCTCTGTATAACCTGTGTGTGCTGGATCTACGTGAACTTTAGCATCTGTGATAACAAATTTTGATCCCATTAGAGGTTCTTTTGCTAAGGTTGCACCTTCACAGAAATTGTGGAAGATTTGAATTATATATGCTTTAATATTATCCAATCGTTGCACACCAGTAGTTGCATCAAGTAAAATATTTGTATCTTTAACATACCAAATTCTTCTTGCACGTCTAGCTTCCCAACCACCTTCTTCTTGAAGTGTCATAGCACGTTCTCTTCGATCTTGGTCGTTATGCACTTTACCAGATTTGATCAGATTGACCGTTTCATCGTTTAAAGGGTCGATACTTACTATTAATCTGTTATGACCATTGGGAGATTTAGTGTGCACATTGAGTCCTGTTTTTGAAGGAAGCTCTCGGTAAACTATAATTGGATCACTTACATCTATTTCAACCTGTTCACTAATACGTGTAACTAAAATCTCTATTTGCAGAGGATCTATTCCAGAAAGAACGTATGTTTTGGATTCCTCATCATGTCTAAAAGTTGCAGTTGGATCTGCCATAATCCATTTAGAAACAACTTCACCAAGCTTAGCTATATCTTGTGGATCTTTTGGCTTAATTGTTCTGCTGACAACTGGTTCAGCAACATAAGAAATGTCTTCGAAGGATTTAAGTTTGCCTTCATCACCCTCTCTAACGAAAGTTTCCCCTGCAGGTGTAATAAAACCATAAATTGCAAATAGGTTTCCTGCAGGTACTTCCTCAACATCAAGTATATCCGTAATTTCCATTACTCCAAGTCTCTTGATTCTACTTGTGGCTTTTTTTCCTATTAAGTAAAGAGTATCAGATTTCTTTAAAGTACCTGAAAAAACTCGACCAATTAATGTAGGTCTTTTGGATTTTGGTTCAATGAAAATTTTTGTAATCATACCCATTAATGGACCATTTCTGTCACAATTAAGTAGTGATTGTCCTTCTGGGCTATCTAAATCTCCATCCCAAATAGCAGGAATTTTTAATTTTTGTCCATCTACTGGATTTGGTAAGTGTTCGATTACCATTTGTAAAATTGGTTCTTCTAATGGTAAATTCTCTTTTAGCCAATCTTTATCATCTTCTTCATATTTTGCGAAAATATCTTGTGGTTTTATCTGCAATTTTTGAAGTGTTGACATATTGAATGCCCAACCGTCTTTCGCACTTCCAACTGCAACAGAACCATCTTTAAAGGAAACTTGCCATTGTTTTCCTAATCCTTCTGGAGCATTATCTTTGATTAGTTTGTTAACACCTGAAATTATTGTGTCTATTCTTGAAAAAACATCTCCTGATGCTAATCTTAATTCAGAAATTAGTCTATCTACTTTATTTATGAACAAAACAGGTTTGCACATTTCACCTATACTAAGTTTAATGTTTGTTTCTGTTTGAGTCATAACTCCTTCAAGGGCATCGACTAATAATACTACTCCATCACTTCCTCTTAACGCTCTACTAACTTCTCCAGTAAAAGAGATGTGCCCTGGAGTATCATTTATTTCACATAAATAATTTTCATCTTCATACTCGTATGAAAGCATTACTACACTTGTAAAGATAGTGATACCTCTTTCTTGCTCTTCTTCATCACTATCCATCATTACTTTCTTACCTGCGTCTGCATCAGACATAAGACCTGCTTTGCGAAGCAAGTAATCTGTTGTGGTTGTTTTACCATGATCAATGTGAGCAGCAATAGAGAAAACTCTTCTGTGCTTCATTGGATGATTTTTAATCATATCACGGATTTCATCGGGATTCTTAACTCGAACCATTTTAATCACATAAATCTGCTTTGACGGTAATTCATATGGTGGAATTATAAATCTAATGTTTTTTGCGTTTGTCGCAAGTTTTTTTATTTTCCAAAAAGTCTTAATAGATACAAAGGAATTCTTTTTAGTGAAAAATGGTTGCTGTGCGTGCAAATGCCCTGGTTGGTCCTGATTTACAACTTATGCAGGATGTTCTTATTCAAATAGATGAGAAAGGAGTTATAATGAGTATCTCCAAAGAAAAAAAACCTGCAGAGTATACCTTACCCCCATCATATCTTTTAATTCCAGGATTTGTTAATTCTCATATTCATGTGGGTGATGCTTTTCTTAAAGATCAGGCCTATAACTTGTCCCTTGAGGATACTGTCGGACCTAAGGGAATAAAACACAAGAAATTTGGTATTAGCTCAAAAGAAGAGAAAATTGATAGTATAAGAAATGCTCTGGAAATGTTGGTACAAAATGGTTATACATCCTTTATTGATTTTCGAGAAGAAGGACTATTAGGTATCAGTTTACTTCGAGACGAACTATCCGAATTTCCCATAAGAGGGATAATATTAGGTCGTCCTACAGGGGATGATTTTCTAACTGATGTTTTTAATGAAGGGGATGGATTAGGTTTTGCAGATATTTTCTCGTTTAATCAAGACAATGTAAAAATTATCAAACTCCTAAAAGAAAAAAATCCTGAAAAAGTAATATCAATTCATGCATCAGAATCAGAAGATGTTGTTGCACGTTCTCTCTCTCTCTACGAAATGAGAGATATAGAACTCTGCTCCAAATACTCGATATTTGATTACATTGTTCATGGAACATATGCGAATGATGAAGATTTTACAATACTAAAACAGAATAATATAGGGTTAGTATGTTGCCCTATCTCTAATATTTATTATGACCTTAAAATTCCTCCAATAGAAACAATCTTGAAAAAGGGGATTTTACTTGGATTAGGTACAGATAATATTCTTACAAATAATCCAAATCCATTCCGTCTGATGTCTATTACATTATATACTGCAAGAATAAATAATCAAATTATATCTCCCAAAGATATTCTAAAAGCTGTAACTGTTAATCCTGGATTACTATCAAAAAAGAAAATTGGACAGATAGAAGAGGGTTATGCTGCAGATTTTGTTGGGATAGATATGAATACCCCTAATTTAAAGTTCTCAAAGGATATTTATAAGGCGATAACTATGCGTGCAGAACCATCTGATATTGGTTTTCAAATGTATAACGGAAAGATAGTAAAATGGAAGAGTTAGAAGTAATTATTAATGTAGCGTGCTCCTTAGATGGAGTTATTGCATCAAATAAAGGAGCTCTAATATTATCAACAACTGAAGATTGGCTTAGAGTACATAAATTAAGAAATTCAGTTGATGCAATACTTGTTGGTGTTAATACTATTATCAAAGATGACTCGTTGTTAACTGTAAGATATGTGAAACCCAAAGATACTCCCCCATTAAGAGTAGTATTGGATTCGAAATGTAGAACACCTTTATCTGCCCAAATATTTGACAAACAAGAATCAATACCCACAGTGATTTTTACTTCGAAAAATTGTCCAGAAGAAAAGAAAAAGAAGATAACAGATCTCAAGGTAACTGTTATTCCAGTTGATACTAAAGATGAAACGAAATTTCTCGATTTAAGGCTAATTTTGCAAATTCTAAAAAACGATTTCAAAGTAAAAAAACTGCTAGTAGAAGGAGGATCAGCAATTATCACCCAATTTATTAAATTGGGATTATTTGATACGATGTATATCTTTTATGCACCAGTGTTTGCTGGTACTAAAAAAGCTAAACTACTATATGATGAAATTGTTATCGATGATATAGCTGACACAAATTCTTTCAATATCACTAAAGTTGAAAAATTTGACGAAGGTATTTTACTCACAATAAAACCACAAGAAGATGATAAGTAATGGATAAAGATTATTTTCTTTCTTTGCTCAGAGAAGATAAGGAAGAATTAGTCATCCAAGCTTATGAAAAGAAAAATCAAATTTACAATCAAACAGTAACTTACTCTCGAAATATCTTTGTTCCTGTAACACACCAGTGTAGAAACCGATGTGGCTATTGTGGGTTTGTATCTGATGATCCAAACAGCTGGATAACTCCTGAAGGTTTTAGTGAGATCCTTACAAAAGCAAAAAATACGAAGAGCAATGAAATTTTAATTACTTTAGGAGAAAAACCTGAAGAAAAATACGAGAGTGCTAAAAAATTTCTTACTAGTATCAATCTCTCTTCTACTGTTGAATATGTGAAATATCTGTGTAACATAGCATTAGAAGAAAAACTTCTTCCACATTCAAATTTAGGTGTTCTATCGTTTGAGGAGCTAAATATATTAAAAGAATACAATGCGAGCTTAGGATTGATGTTGGAAACTAGTAGCTCAAGGCTTCTAAACAAGAATCAACCTCATTTCTTATCTCCTGGAAAAGATCCTGAAACTAGGTTAGAGGTAATTGAAAATGCTGGAAAGCTCAAGATTCCCTTTACAACTGGTTTACTGATAGGGATTGGGGAAACATGGGAAGAAAGAATCGATTCTTTGCTAAAGCTCCGTGAGATAAGTAAGAAATACAGACATATTCAAGAAGTTATAATACAGAACTTCAATCCCCAGCCTAACACTCCAATGGAGAAACATCCTCCTCCCTCAGCTGAAGAATTTCTATTATCAATCTCTTTATCAAGATTGATTCTACCTCCAGAAGTTAGTATTCAAATTCCTCCCAATCTAAATAGGAATAGGATTGTTACCTCATTAAAATATGGTGCAAATGATTTAGGAGGTATATCTCCAGTATCTATTGATTACATTAATCCAGAGATGGAATGGCATAATGAATCACAATTGAAAACTCTACTCAAGAAGGAATCATATATTCTTCAGAAAAGACTACCTGTTTATCCTCAATATGAAAAGTATTTAAACAGTAGAATACGCGAAATAATTGAGGATTACTATCAAAATGAAGAAACTATCTCCACCTAAAATCGATGATATGTTTGATTTACATTCTTTTCGCGAAAAACACTCTGCGGATATAAATGAACTAAAGCATATGTTAGGTAAGAGGGGGAAAGAATTGTGGATTCAAACTTCTTTAGCAGACGAATTAAGGGTTCAACAAGTTGGAGATAATGTTTCATTTGTTATTAATCAAAATATTAACTTTACACAATATTGTATTGGTTCATGTAGATTTTGCACTTTTAGAGAAGATCATGATGCATCAAAAGAAAAATCAAGTAGAATGACTTTAGATGATATCGCTATTGAAGTTGAGAAAGCAGTCGCAAGAGGTTGCACGGAAATCTGTGTTCAAGGAGGTTTAGACCCTGATTTAACATTTGATTATTATCTGGGCATACTGAAAACGATTAAGGAAAAATCTCGGCAATTACACATTCATGGTTTTTCTCCAGCAGAAATAGCTTATATGTCACAAATTTCCAATGAAACCGTGGAAGATGTTCTGAAGGAATTGATCAAAAACGGACTTGGGACAATACCTGGAACTGCAGCTGAAATACTAGTAGATGAGGTAAGAAGAATAATCTGCCCTGAAAAAATATCTACTAAACAATGGGTCGATATAATTCTTACCGCTCATCAGCTCGGATTAAAAACATCATCTACAATGATGTATGGCCATGTGGAATCTCTTGAAGATGAAGCAGAACATCTTGTATTATTAAAACACATACAAGAGGTATCTCAAGGTTTCACGGAATTTGTTCCTTTACCATTTATCCATTCAAATACGGTGTTATATAGATTCTTAGGTGCTAGACCAAGTAGTACAGGGATGCACGATTTAGCTCTTTACAGTACTGCAAGATTGTATTTAGGAACAGTTATACCAAATATTCAAACTTCTTGGGTAAAATTAGGTCCAAAATTCGCTCAAGTTACTCTTAATTCGGGAGTGAATGATTTGGGAGGGACTCTATTTTCCGAGCAGATAACAAAAAGTGCTGGAGGGCAATATGGGGAAGAGAAGACAGTTGAAGAATTCTTAGATTTGATTCGAGATGCGAATAGAATCCCAGTTCAAAGAGATACTGAATATAATCTGATAAAAACATTCAACTAAGAATAAGCCAAATTTTAAATTTAGTGCTGACAACCTTTGTTATAGTTACATGAGCACGAAAAAACGAACAACACCTGAATTATGGAAAGCTCTTTCTAATGAAATTAGGAGAGAACTTTTATCTTATATAGGTGAAAGACGTGTTGTTTCCTTTACAGAGATTCAATCCAGATTTCAGATGAAGGTAGGAACTCTCTATCATCATATAGATACTTTAGGAGAGCTCATTACGCAAGATCAGAGTAAAAGGTATCTTCTTACTGAAAAAGGCAAAAGAGCATACGTACTAATTGAAGATGAGTTAGATATTGCGGCACCTGGTATTCAAGCTTATGGTAAATTTTCTTTCTTTCATGTTTTCTTCTTAAGACCATTATTCCAATTTATTGAAAGAGATGCGATTAGGTCGCTTGGTTTTTCAGTTCTAATCTTTATAGGATTAACACTAGCTACTTACTTTCTTTCAGTAGCTCCTATTTTCATGTTCCCTTCCTTTATTACTCCTCCATACTTTGCACCTGTATTCTTCATCCTATCAACGATTCTGACTTATATTTTATTCGAAATTTTGACGATACTATTCTTCAGAAGAAGGAATAATAAATTAGCTTTACTGCAAGCAGTTGTTATCGCACAAATACCTCTAATACTACTATCTGTTCTAGTTTCATTTATATCTGACTTTGAATATACGACATCTATTTTACAGATGGAAATTTGGGCTATTATTCTGTTCTTCTTTGTTCAACTAATATATGCTGGCTTTCTTATGGAAGCAGTAATTGTGATTAAGGAATTAAGATTAGAAAAAGCAGGTTCTATCTCACTACTCGCAATTTTAGTATTAAATGGATTGGCTTTCGTAATTATGAACATGTTGGAGGTGGCTATCTAATGGCATTCGAGAAAATTAGAACTCAATCCTTTAATGTTTTTAGAAATAAATGCTTATCAATATTTATTGAAATAATAGTATATGAGGGGAACACCAAATGAGTACCCAAAAGCTTCTTCCTTTTAAGAATAGAATAGCCCCACAATATCTTAAAACTATACTGGTACTCAGTCTGTTCCTCTCTTCCATAGTTTTATCTCCTTTGGGCATTATTTCATTACCTGAAGATCAAGAAAGTGTTCATTCTGAGGCTTTAGAAGCTATATCTAAAGATCTAATAGAACGACAGCTAATACAGGAAAAAATAGATGTTTTGGTTGGAAAGGAAGATTCCATTCTGGTGTCTTTAGATTTAGAGGGGGGAAATATAGAAGTTCCTTTTGATCTTTCATCTCTTATTTATTCTTCAATCTCACAGATTGATTTTATTGTTGCTGAACAATCATCTTTTGCAGAGGTTTGGACTAACCCATTGTGGCAATTCCCTGATGGTCTAATAGTCCGGATCACAGCTAGAACCATGAATAGAGATATTCTTTATACAATCTCAGCAGAAATAAATTCTCTGATAGAACAGATATATGGAGTAAGTTTGAATCTTTACGATGTTCAAAAGATTTCAAGTACCGAAGTGATGATCTCCTTGATGGCACCACTTGTAGATTTTAATATTATATCTGTTTTTCAAGAAATTTTTGCTCCGTACGATGATTCCCAGTATGGAAATATGGTCTCTTTAATAGGTAACCTCCTTTCTCAATCCCTTCCAATTTACGCGTTTGGATATTCTCTCAAGAAGGGATCAGGAGGAATAAGTAGAATCACAAGAAGAGCAATTGTTGCACTTCAAGATGGTGTTGTAAGAAATGGGGAATTAAGAACCTTCGACGTTAGTGAAAGCTTAGGTGTAAATATTGACCCTAATCCATCAGCTCTAATATCTAGATTCACATTCAATCTTCCATTTTATGCAAATATTACAGACATTTCATTACAAGCAGATAATGTTGCATCTCATCTCACAGGTTCATTTGAATGGGTTCTCAAATTCATGACAGATGTTAGATATTCTGCTTTTGACTTTGAACTATCTTATTATCCATTTTCAGCATCAGATTTCGAATTTCCACGAGTTTTTATTACAAATTCATATTCAGATGAGTTGTTAGAAGAATCGGGGATATTGAATATGACCTATACTGTTCAAAACTTGGGAACAGCCCCAGCTAAAGATACAACAATTGTTTTTCCAGTTCCACCTGAATTTAAAGCACTTCAAGAAGAAGGAATTACAATACCGGTTTTGAATGATGACTTAAAAGTCAATGAATCTTTTTCATCTTACATTGAATTAGAAGTTCAATATGCAAGTTATGGTTTCAGCATTCCTATATTGGATGTTCAGGGATGGTATGATAATACAACTACACTCTCCCCCGCTAGTTGGATGGATAATGAAACAATAGAAGTAAATGAATATGCAACAATCTATTGCTCAAATGGAATTTCAGGAGATTTATTTGAAGCTGTTAGTGCAAGAATCCAGCCTATTATAGATGAGACCGATATTCTTGATTTAGTTATAAATCCATATTATCACACATTAATATTATCTGAGTTAGCTATGGCTGTTGAGGATGCTTATGACATTGTCTACGAAAAATTCTATTACGAGAAACCTATGTTTAATTTCAGTTCCAATGATTTCGTTCCAATCGATTCTTTTGATAGTAATTATTTAGTAGCTACTATACCATATTTAGGCATTAATGAAACTTATGAAACCTTCTGGATGATTGATGATATACCTACTTCAAATGATAAATTTGGCGCATTTTCGTTTTCAATAGAAACATCTGGTCCTACTGATTATGCAGTCTTCAAAACAACAGAAAGTGACTACAAGAATCTCATGATTACTCTTTTTGCTTCAATGGATTCTGGTGGTAGATTTCTAAGCAATTATGATGCTTCGATAAATGCTTTCATCTCTACTGGAAGTGTATTTCAATACTCTGACAGTAAAGATAGAGAATATTATGGACTTACAAATGGATTGAATCTGCAATTAGGTGATGATGAAGCAGTTTTGGAAAGTTTACTATACTCTGAAGAATCTATTTACAGGGTTGGTGATCATCTTTCTTTTACATTGAATATCAGCAACTTTGGAACTATTCCTGCAACAGATATTCATGTTGATATAGCTAATATCAGATTTAATTATCTCTGGCAACCTGCTGATGTAGTTCTTGTAAAATCATTTGATATAGATCAAATAAATGCAGATGAAAATTTATCAAGAGAGTTCTCGATAAGTGCTAATAGTTACATTGGATTGAATACCTATGTTGCTATTATTAGTTTCATATCAGATAAAGATCAACCATCTACTGAAATTGAGAATCCTTGGACTGGCACAACCATACCCTGGATTTATGGGGGAGAAGCAATAAATGTTATAACATCTACGTTATCTTTTGGCATTCTGCTTCCACCTGTATCATTAGAAAATCAACCAAGGCCCGCATTTCCGCTTCCAGAAATTACTATAAATTACGATTATTCTCTTTCTAACAATAATGAAACTGCTTACATTGAATATGAAATAATCAATGAAGGAATGTCACCCACTAATGTGTCTGTTAACCAACTTTTGGATTTAAACGAATACACTCTAGAAGCTGTTAATTGTACATATATGCATGAAGGTGTCGAAACGACTTTGGTTCCAATAACTTCACCATCGATGACACTAACTCATGTAAGTTTTGCGAATATTACTCTCTATCCTGGAGACTCTCTTGTGATAGAAGAAGCTTTTACAGATCTTCCATCAAATTTCACGATTCCTCCTCTAATAATCAAATATAATTCCATTTATGAGATTATCACTACAGACTTTGCATCAATAGAAAATTCAGAAGATTCTTC
>JAGLTB010000005.1 GCA_023270155.1 Candidatus Heimdallarchaeota archaeon
GTGGATTTTATTGCTGTTTGAAGAGAAAGATGTTATCTATGATCGAAATCTTCAGAAGTAAAATTTCTAAGGAATGTCATTATCTCTTCTTGCATGTTTGAGCTTTGTTTCAAACTCATTGTTTGTGTATAAAACAATGAAAAGACATCTCCTAACAAACACTGAGTACAAAGATCAGAAGTAAGTTCATCATCTGGATATCTGCAAGGAAAATTAACCTGTTGGACATTACCTTCTGGATTTCTACCACTGATGCCTTGCTTCCATTTGCAAAATCTGGGGGCTGACATAATTATCTACCTTTTGTGCAACTCAAAGTTATCTTTTTTTAAATCTATCCATTAGTTATTTTTTACACAAAGAGCATGGTATTCTGCAAGTTTATTAATGATAATCCCAGAATGAGAATTGAAGCATCTTGATGAAATGTCCTGACTGCAATAGAGAGTTATCTTCCAATCCAAAAGGGGATTTCTTTATCTTTCATTGCAGTTTTTGTGGATTAAATGAACAGATTTATTCTAAGTCAGAGAAGGAGGCATATAACGATCTAACAAAGAAAAAAACTATAAGAAAAGAACATCTAAAGATTGAGGAAGAAAAGCAGCTAGTTTTACCAAGAAAAACTAAAGAAGAGAATCGGAAATTAATAGAAAAAGGTGGTTCGAATCCTGATGAACTCCCAACAGCTGTAAAACGAATTATTCATAATCCAGATATTGAATTAGTTTACTATAAATTTCTAGAACAAAAATATCCTGATTTTGCTAAGAAAAATATTGATCTTCCTCATGCACTGCAGGAGCATTTGCAAAAAATAGGTCTATCTTCGTTATATGAATTTCAAGCACAATCATACAACAAGATAATGGAAGGGAAAGATACTGTCATTGTGGCACCAACTGGAACTGGAAAAACTGAATCTTTTTTATTTCCTTTATTAACAAGAATCTGGAATGAAGCAGCACACCCATTGTTACGTAGGGGTTTGTCAGCTTTAATTATTTACCCAACAAAAGCTTTAGCTAGAGATCAACAAAAGAAAATTCGAAAATACGGTGGAGTTTTAGGTATTTCCTGCGAAACGTATGATGGAGATACTCCAAAGAAGAAAAGGGAAAAGATTTTGGAGTATCCACCTGATATCCTCATTACGAATCCTGACATGATTCATTACCACTTAAGAGATCCTCATTTCAGAGAGATTTTGAGAACAATCAAAAGCGTGGTTATAGATGAAATACATGTAGCTATTGGAGCATTTGGCTCAAATCTGTTTTTCATTCTTAAACGCTTACAAAGGCTTGTTAATCATCAAATACAATTTGTTGGCTCATCAGCAACAATAGGAAATGCAAAGGAATTTGCCTCTATGTTATTTGACAGAGAGGTTTTTGAAATCTCAGTTGAAGAAGCAAGAAAAGCTCCAACTCACCTGCTGATTACTTTACCTTGGGGAGTTAGCCAATATACCGTTACTACAGATATTGCAAGACAACTGGTTTCAACTGGACACAAAACTCTTTGTTTTCAAAATAGTCATAAAAATGCGGAGATCATTAATCTACTATTGCAAAGGGCTAGAATTAAATCTTCAGTTCATAGAGCTGGTTTAACAAAAGAGTATAGAAGAAGAGTCGAAACTGATTTTCAAGAGGGTGTATTGAAAGCATTGGTTTCAACCCCCACATTGGAATTAGGGATAGATATAGGAGATGTAGATGGCGTGGTTTCTTCTATTGTTGATATAACAAGTTTCATACAAAGACTAGGTCGTGCAGGTAGAAAAGGACAAGAGTCAATTGGTGCTCTTATTCTAAGGAGTGATGATCCAATAAGTACATTTTACAGTACTTTTCCGGAAACCTATTTTGAAGATATAAGAAAAGGTTATGTTGAACCTAAAAATGAACTGGTTTCATTTTATCAATTAATTGCTGCAGCTATTGAGAAACC
>JAGLTB010000006.1 GCA_023270155.1 Candidatus Heimdallarchaeota archaeon
CTAAACATTCTAAAAGTCCCAAATTTACATCAAAATGATGACTACTAACAAAGTTGTACTATTATTAAGTGGTGGATTTGATAGTAGTATCGCAGGTCACCTTCTTCAAAAAAATGGTTTCGAAATTATCCCTCTGCACTTTTCAAGTATTGACTTTGCAGGAGAAGAATCAATTGAGAAGAGTTTGCTCATTTCTGAAAAGTTCAATTGGAAGAAGATGTATGTTATAGATATTGCAGATGCTCTGCAGACTCTAGTGGATGATTGTAAGCACTCGTATTATTTCGTATTGATGAAACGACTAATGCTTAGGTTAGGGTGTGAAATAGCAGACCTTGAGAAAGCTGAATACATAGGAACAGGAGAGAGTTTAGGACAAGTATCGAGTCAAACTTTAGCTAATATCTCTGTGATTGAGCAAGCCACAAGATACCGTGTATTGAAACCTTTGATAACATTCGATAAAGAGAAAATAATTTCTTTAACTAGAGAGATCGAAACATTTGATATATCTGCTGGACCTGAAGTATGCGATTTATTGGGGCCTAAACACCCAATCACAAATGCGAATTTGGAGAGCGTTTTGAAAGAAGAGCAGAATTTAGATTATGGAACGATTATTTTTGAAAGTATGAAAAAACTTGATATTAAGTTCACATAATGATCTTTTATCTTATCTCTTTCTTTGATTCAAGAATTTTTTCAGCTATCGATGTGTAATTTTTCTTAGGTAAAACTTGTATTTCTTTATATTGTACTTTTTCAGCTGCTAAAGCCATTCCAAAAGCAAGTGAAAAATCAACCTCTTCTGTTTCAAGGTATTTTATTAGGAAGGCTGTAATAAAAACATCTCCTGCACCTGTAGGATCTTTGACTTCTTCTGTGGGTGCAACTAATCTAAAGAATTGCCCGTTATCAGAGTATATTATTCCATTATTTCCTAAAGTAACTATTTGGACGTTATTCTTCGGTAATTTATCAAGTATCTCTCTTTGAGATTTTTGTTTTGTGTAACTCATAGCTTCGTTCAAAGAGTACTTAACAAAATCGTTCTTCTGTATTAAATAACTGAAAAAACTTTGATTGAAATGAGAATATATCTTCCCATTTTCATCCTTTTTTCTTACAAATCCTTGTACATCAACTCCTACCCAGTCATGATTATCTTTAGACCACTCAACAGAAAATCTTGAGATTTCTTCAAAAACTGGAGAAAGCAAGCATGCTCTTCCTCCTTCAAGCAAGAATAAAGAATTATCCAATGACTGAGCTTGTGCAAGTAGGAATAAGGTTCGACGATCATGATGAATTTCATGTAAGAATCTAGTTGTTTTTTCCGAAATCTCTATCTTAAGACCGTAGTTTCTAATTGAATCTAAGTAAAGCTGATATCCCTCAGGAAAATCCCTTCCAACAGAAGTTATACATTGAGTTTTTGCCTGTAAAAGCGGGATAACCATACTTGAATAAGCTGCTGGACCTCCCAACTGTTCAGTTATTTTTCTAGGAGGATGTTCGGTATAGAAGATTTTGTCATCTAGTACTATATGACTGATTATATTCAGATCAGTTTTCACAAGACGTAATATTGTTATTACAACTTTAAAATACTTCCGCATGAGATAATTATTGGAAAACATTTTTGAAGGAGGAAAGTAGAATTATAGACATGGCTACAGAAGAACAAAAGGTTAGAGATTTCGGTCTAATCTTCTATATTTGGTTAGTGATAGTACTAGCTGCTTATGCATTTGGTGCATATTCTATATATCAGTTAACAGCAATAAATCAAAGCCTTACAGATTGGGTTCTTGAGAAATTTGGTGTTGCCTACTCATTTGTAGAAAGCTACGTTTGGTGGATTGTATTAGCAGTTGTTGTTCTATTAGTGATAGGAATTCTAATTGCTTATTTAGAAGTATGGTTAATGAGCTATGCTGGTGCAGAATTTGTTAATACAGTTATTTTTGGTGGAACAGCTTTACTGATGGCCGCAGGCGTATTCTTACTTGTCCGATATACAGGAAATCTAAGATGGATAGGGATAGCTGTTTTAGCACCGGCTGCATTTATATTTGTCATTGTTCTACTTCTGGCAAGACGGATAATTCTTGGTTCAAAAGTATTTGAAATGAGCAATGAAGCAGTAAATGAAGAGAAAGGAACCTTGATACCTGTGTTATTCTTCTCAATCCTCTCTGTTATTACAACAATAACTGGAGTAGCAGGTTCAATATACGCAGGAGCGAATTTGGATTCCTGGCTAGAGACAACTGGAAGAACTTCTGATTGGATAGAATATCTAGTATTTTTCATTATAATCTTTATTTACTTAACAATACATTGGACTATGCTCTACTTCAGTGATGCAATAAATATCTGTATCTTCAAAAGATGGAACAATTATAAAGACGCTTCAATAAAAATCGCAATAAAAGAAATCTGGAAAGTTAAAGGAAGCATTGTTCTTTTTGGAATGTTTATGGCATTCTTTGATGCTATTATAAAGACTGTACAATATTTTGGCAAGAAGAAATTCTGGGGAAAATGGAAACAGAACAAAGCTGTGAAAATAACTTTGAAAATACTTACAGTGATTTTCTTCCTCTTTATACTACTCCTGAAGGCGTTATGGAAGGTTCTAAAATTCCTTAATTACTATACTTTAACAATAATAGTAGTTGAAAAACAAGGATTTGTTAAAAGTATGATTAGATCAGCTGATTTAGCAGTTGATTCTGCAGCTGATATTATCATAGGAAAAGCTGGGGTAAATATTGCTAAAGGATTGTTCACAGTAATGACATTTGGTGTCTTCTCAACTGGAGGATTCTTCTTGGGTTACTATTGGTTAGCGGATTTATTTGGAATTGGCACAGGAGATATTGCAGGAATAAGTTATACAGTTATGTTCTCTCTAGCAGTTGCGGCTGTCTTCTTCTTCTTCGGATATCTACCTACAACAGCTATTTTACGTCCTATTTCAACTGCATACAAGACAATTCTGTTCTTCCATATTGCAGATCCATTTAGAGGGCATACTGGAAGAAGAACAAGAATCTCCGAAGATATTCAGAAGAATCTCTCAAAAATAACAGAAGATGTTATGGAAACCTATGATAAAGAAGAACGTCCTGTATGGGAGAAAAAGGTAGAAGATACTTAAAAAAACTCAATTTTCTCTTTTTTTTTCTATTTTTTCATTTTTATTCTTTTTTGATTGCTCATCTAGTAAGTTTTTTTAATCCGAAGAAATAATTACATTTCAGAGAGAAAATGTCTACACGCCCAACTCGAAGAAGCTTAATAGGAAGTTATCGTTATAGTGTTGTCATAAAACCAGAGGAAAAGGAATTTAGCGACACTATGCATGGGTCTTTAGATTTACTTGATGGAAAACATGTTATCGAGACACATAAATTTTCATCATTTGATCAATTGATAACAACAATTATTGATTTCTGGGAGAAAATGTTGGGAACTGATGTGAATGTACACAGATTTTCCAATTGGCTTTCAGAATATTTTTCCGATATTGGGATTACCAATGTCAATTTCTATCAAATGCTTGAAACTGTTAGAAGCTTAGGTCAAGGTGTAGCTCTGCATTCTTCAGGCCTTAAAATTAGAGAAGCAAAGGTAGTAAGGGAACCTTTGGAACCTAGTAAACCAAAAGGTCTTCCTGCTGAAATTGCTGATGGTCCAATAGATACTTTAGTGAAACCAAGTGAGATTGCAAAACCATCAGAAATAAGCTTCCCAGTAAAAACAATTTTACAACCTGTCAAAAGGGAGGTTAAGGAAGTTGAACCAAAAGAAGCCCCTCCAGATGACACTCTGCTTAAACCAAGCGAAACTCTACAGAAGAAAGAGACAGTTTTTGATATAGATGAAGATTATGTCCCTACGTTCATGACTATTAGTGGGGATCCTATCGTTACAAGTCCTAAGGAGACTCCTTCCCCAGACGAAGCAGTGTCTGAAAGTTTGCTCCGACCTTCGGAATATCTCAAGAAGAGGGATACAATAGCAATCATCACAGGAGAACTAAGAACACCTAGTCAAATACAGGAAGAGCGAGTTAAATCTACACTAGAAAAAGAAAAAAAAACTAGAATTGTAGGAGAAACTGTAGAAGATCAAAAACTTGCTCCTCCTAGTGAGAGCTTACTGAAACCAAGCGAATATCTAAAAGAAAGAGAATTAATAGATGCTTTCGAAGTTCAACACCTTCAAAAACCTAGTGAAGTATTAAAGGACAAAGAAACTATAAAGACTGTTCCCGTTAAGAAAATTGATCCTGAAGTTGATGATATTCCTGTCCCTTATGGGGTTGAACCAACTAAGAAAAAAGAGGAAAAACCAGTAAAGAAGGAATCCGAATTACCTTTTGAGATTGAAATAATGGAAGATGAGGAAATCGAAAAAGAACCTTTCAAAGTTACAGATATTATGGGAGTTGGAGATAGAATGGCAATGGTACTCAAGGATATGGGGTTTGCTAAAATTGATGATATTGTTGATTCAAATCTAGAAGAAGTGAGTAAAGTTCCGGGGGTAGGTGTCACAACTGCAAAGAAAATAATCTATGGAGCTAGAGCATTAAAATCTATGTCAAAAGATGTAAAGAAGGAATCAGAAATCACAACTGAGGTTGAAGAGATTAAAGATGAGAAAGTCGAAAAAACTCAGTTTAAACTTACAGATATTGTGGGAGTTGGAGCTAAAACAGCTATGTTACTCAAGGATAAGGGTTTTACTAGTTTTGATGAAATCATAAGCACAAGTCCAGAAGAAATGGGTAAAGTTCCAGGGATTAGTGTTGCAGCAGCAAAAAAGATAATTGATGGAGCTAGAGCATTAAAATCTAAATCAGAGGAGAAATAAAGAATACTCTCCTTTAATCATTTTTCAAATAATTAATACATAAATTACTTATAGAGAATTAAACACAGTCAGAAATGAATGAAAGATTCTCAAATCCTTCAAGTTGTTGGATACTCACAATCAGGAAAAACAGCGTTAATTGCTAAATTAATTGAAGAAATGTCTGAAAGAAATATATCTATTTTATCTCTTAAATCTGCAAGACAACATGAATATACTTTTTCTGACAAAGATTCAGATGTTTTTTCCCAAAAAGGTTCAGCTATCTCTGTTGTAGCTTTCAAGAATACTATTCAAATATTTATGAAAAAAGAAAGAGAAATAATGGATGTTATTGATCATCTAACAAATTCATTCAAAATAGATTTAATACTCATAGAGGGCTTTAAAGAGGAAAATTTCACAAAAATCGTTATTTGGACAAATGAGATGGTTGAGGAAATTGATACTTTCAACTTTGAAGGTATAAAGTATCTTCTTTGTTCTCATGAATACTTGAATAAGCACAAAAATGCCATAAATAAAATAAATGAGCGCTATAATTTTCATATAATAGAAGAAAAAGAGGATCTAATAGATAGGATAATTCAAGATTATAATTTCTGAGTGATAACAATGCGCAATTCTCTAAAAACACTTATCGAAAATGCTGGTAAGGAAGAAATAAAAAAGAGAAAAGAAAGTCAAGAAATCTCAGGGATAATTCTTGGATTTGATAATCAGAAAAACAGTGACACAATTCTACTGAAACAGATTATGCAACTTAAAAAATATGTTAAAGAGATAATTATCTCTATTCCTGAAAATTGGGATTCAAGTGGAGATAGAAGTCTCAAAAACATAGAAGAAAGTTTTACTATAAAATATGTTGAAAGATCTAAGACTAGTCCTCCATTTTCGATTGCAGTTTTTGATTTATTACAGAAATCATGTATCAATGATAAAATCTTGTTTGTTTCATATAATCATGAATTATCTACAAATAAAATTGAGAAACTGATAACTCAAGAATGTTCTTTAAGCACTTTTTTGGGACAAAAAGGAAATTTCCTCCCTTCTATTGGATATTATGATAAATGGATTAATCGTTTCAATATTCAAATATTAAAGATTAACAGTGATCAGAATCTATACGATTTATTCCGAGTTTCTACTGATAAATTGTTTCTAAAACTCTCATCATCTGACAGTATTAAGGAATGGGAATTTGAAGAAACAAATCATCAATCTGATGATTCTGAAATGAGTAAGAATTTCTTTATTCCTCTAAAATTTCAATCTGAACTAGATCCTCAAGATTTTGTAAAGATGATTGCTCTTTTACAAGTTTTGAAAACAGATATTCAAGAGAAAGGTGAAATGTTATCGAAATTTAGAATCCAACAAGTTTTGTTATTAAGTAGGAAGTTTTTCAATTCTGGAAACTTTTACTTAGCTTATCAGATCCTCCTATTCTTCATATCAAACAAAAACAAAATCAAAAACCTTCCAGAAGACTGGAGTATAGATATGATTTCTGATTTCGGTAGAAGGCAACTGCTTGAAGAATCACAGTTTTACTCAAAAGATAATCTGGACAGATTCAGGTTTTTAATTTTGAATGATTTACAATCTTATCAACTCATGAAAGAAACTGATGTTAGATGGATTGAAGATGAAATCAGCAGACTTCAAAAAATTCTTGATAGAGATAATATCGTGTGTTTATAGATATTTTTTCTAAAAAACCATTAATCATTTAAATGGGAATAAGAATTAAGAACTAATGAGTACTTCTTCAGGTTCAACTCTTAAACCTCTTTTGATTAGAATAGGTTTTGGTTTAGTATTACCTTTCCTAATTGAGCTATTTGTTTATATCATCTACACAGGATTGAAATATCAAGATTTTCAGTTTTCTGCACTCTTAATCTTCGTCTTCTTTATAATCCCTATTCTTTTTCTTTATCTCATCGCTCCAAAAATAATTTTCAATGCTGGTCGAGTAAGGAATCAAATTGAGTCAAATCTCAGAAGTAATTTAGATAATATTTTCTTTAAACCAAGAAGCTTCAGCTTTGGTGACAAAACAGTTCCACTGACTGACATGGAATTAAAACTCCCTTCTAAAGAGAAAAAGAGTCTGGAAGCGAAGATTAAGAAAGAACTTATACCTAAAATAACAGAAGAAGCTAAAAAACAATATTCGCAGAATTTTGTAGACAGAAGCCACACAACTGGAAATGAGCGACTTCTCACATATAATGAATCTCTCTATCTCTTCAGTATTGTCTCTTCAGCAATTCTGTTTATTAATTTGATTCTAGTTTTTGTGCTACGTTGGACTTCTATTAAACTTGATTTTATAATAATAGATCAAATAGAGAATAATGTGAATATTGTAATCTTCATATGCGTTTTTGGTATTCTCTTACTCTGTGGTGTCTATCTAAGTATTTCCTCTTCCCGTCGATTATGTGGACTAATTCCTAAAGTACTATCAATTATTTACTATGAACCTGAAGAAGAGAGAGAGAAAAGATTGTTAATAATTAAATCAATCGCTGAATTTCCAATTAGCAATTTATTTGTTAGAAGAACACAAAGAGAATTAGCTGGAACAATAAATGAAGCAAAGAAGAACCTGCTTTTAACAAGACTAACAGAAACAATATCGTGGTATTATCGTGAAGAACTAGCTAAATCCACAATGTGGGAATTATACAAAGAAATGTTAGAAGAATTACAGATATCTGACGAGACAAAAGACAAAATTGAGCAACATTTCAAATATGATCCGCTTTTACAACTAATCTCAAGTCAAATTTTAACAACAGATGAAGAACAAGCAATCAAGGCTGATATTGATTATGTAAATGAAAAAATTAAAAACTGGGATAAGATTCGATCAGAAGAACAAACACTATCATTTTTACTAATTTACAGAACTTTGGAAACAATTTTCAGAAGAACCCTTCCTCATGTTAGCACTGAACCTGAGAGCGATGAGGTTAACTTCCTAAAATTAATTGATATACTAGAAAATAATAAGATACTTTCTAAAAGTGATGTAGCTCTTTTACATGAAATTAGATTCAAAAGAAATTTGTTATTCCATGAACCAGGCAAATCTCTCGATATAGGAAAACAAACAATGAAGAAATTGCTATTAATAATCAAAAAAGTGTTGGATAAAATTGGAGAAACAGAAAAAGAAGGTTAGTATTTTGAATCTTCCAGTATATCAAACCTCAAACATTCCTTATCTGAAGAATGATAGACCTCTTGTTATGGCACATAGAGGAAGAAGTGCTTTTACTCCAGAAAGCTCCTTTCAAGCATTCAAAGAGGCATATGATTTAGATGTAGATGCTTTAGAAACTGATATTAGAATCACAAAGGATTTAGTTCCTGTTGTCTTTCATGATAAAACGTTGGATCGAACTACGAATGGAAAAGGACCTATATCTGAGTATACCTACGAACAATTGCAAGAATTTAATTTAGGATATTGGTATGAAGACCCAACAAGTGATTCTTATCCATTTAGGGATAAAGGATTCAAGATTGTATCTCTTGAAGAATTGTTTGAGAAATTACCAAAAATTCGGATTAATATGGACATAAAAGATAGATTCTCTGCTGCTCCTCAAGCTCTTTATGAAACAATAGTTTCTTCTGATGTGGAAGATAGAGTATTGGTTGGTTCTTTTCACCAAAAGCAATTGAAAAGATTCAGGAAAATAAGCAAGGTAAAACAGATTCCAACAAGTGCTGGACCCTTAGAAGTACTTGCTTTCTTAACCCATATGTTGCTATTAACAAAAAAACGATTCTGTGCTCTGCAGGTACCTATGGTTTTTGGGATTATCAAAATAGTGACTGAAAGGAATATACGAAGAGCACACAATAGAAATATTGCTGTTCATTCATGGACAATCAATGATAGAAAAACAATGAGAAAGTTAATTGAATGGCAAATTGATGGAATAGTTACAGACAACCCTGATCTTCTCTTGGATGTGTTGAAGACTCAAGAAAAATAAGTAATAATATCATTTATTATTTCATTTGGAACGATGACTTCTCCTATTTTACCAGTATCACCATGAAAATCTGTTCCTCCGGTAATTAGTAAATTATTGCTTTTGCAGTATTCTAGTAAAAACTCAGTTGCTATTTGTTCTTGTTTTTTTGAGAGGGCAGCTAAACTTTTTCTGTAATTGTAATATACTTCTACTCCGTGCAATCCCCAAGATAGAAGCATATCTAAGATGTCTTTTAGTTTCTTCAAATCTGAATACTCTACATATAGAGGGTGAGGAAGGACAGCAATACCTCCTGCTTCAGTAATCAATTCAATAGCTTCTTTTGGTGTAATGGTTACTCTCCTTACATAAGCTGGTTTTCCTTCTCCAATAAACAGATCAAAAGCTTCTGTAACTGAAGTTACATATTTCTTCTTCATCATTGCTCTAGCAAAATGTGGTCTCCCTGGACTTGCTGCTGATCCAATTTGTTCTACAACATCTTCCAAAATTATTTTGATACCTATTTCATTTAACTTGTTTATTATTTTATGAACTCTCTCTTTTCTAGCATCCTGCAAAAAAACGAGTTTCTTTTGTAGATTCTCATTTGTCGGATCAAAATTATACCCTAAAATTTCTATTTTTTGCCCTTCGTACCTTGCAGATATCTCTATCCCTGTTAGATATAGAAAACTATAATCTGTTGATATTTCTTTTGCTATCTTTGTTCCTTCCAAATTATCATGATCTGTTATAGAAAATACATCTAGTGCTTCTCTAGCAGCACTTTCTAAAAGTTTCTTAGGAGTATATAATCCATCAGAAAAATTAGAATGACAGTGCATATCTATCTTCGTGTTCTACACCTCAATTCTATATAATTTCCGAACTATTTCTTCCAATTCTGCGAATGTTTGATAGATTAGAAATCCAACAGCTATTATCCATGCTAATGCAACTAAAACGTATACGAAAATGTTCTCTCCATTCCTAAAATAGGTGATAAGAAACATAATAACTTCTAACAGAATAACAATCGGAAGAGATGAGTAGAAGAGAGGTAACAGATTCATTTTTCTAGTAACTAATAGATTCTCTCCTTGTTCTTTTGTCTTAAAACGTATATGAGAAATTGGGATGCCTATATGACATGTGAGAGTTACTGAATCGTCTGTTCTCTTTTTTATTTTCAATGTCTGACGCTTGCTCGCTATAGCTTCAATCATCTCTAAAAATTCGTGTGTTTTTAAAGCTAAGAATTCATGATCCTTCATATACTCAATCACTCTATTTATTTGATTCTAATTCATCTATTAAAGTTTGTAGAATAATTCTTAATCCACTTTTGATAGTATCCAAACTCATCGATGGGATATTCTTACCTATAACCTGTTCTGGTAAAGAAGGGACATGGATGAATCCCGCTGGGATTGAAACCTTCTTTTCAGCTATATAATGCATTAAATGATAGAAGATCTGGTTACAACCAAAAGCTCCTGCAGAGTTGGATATTTCACAAGGAATATTATTCTTCTCCAAACTTTTCTTGAGTTTTCTAATAGGGAGGGTGGTAAAATATCCTGCAGGTCCATTATCCTCCAAAATTTCATCGGTTGGTTTAGTTTCACAATTATACGCTGTTCTAGATACATCAGCGATATTAATAGCTACTCTTTCCAATGATAACATAGCTCTTGGTGATTGACCTGTGCAGATGATAGCATTTGGTTTCTTTTCTAGTAAAGGGACTATTTTTTCTTTTATTTCATTAAATACTAATGGAATTTCAAAAGCTTGAATTGAATAACCTCCCATATTCTCACCATCGAAAGCTTGACATGCTAATATTGATGGATTCACTTCAGAATTACCAAAAGGTTCGAAACCTGTAAGAATAACTGTTTTTGACATAACTATAATCCTCAGTGATTTACTCAAATGGAAATGAGTATTTTACTGTATCTGATTTAACTCTCTAGATTATAAAATTGATTCATTAATATTACTAGCTACTAAAAACTTTGCAATCTAAAAACTTTTAAAACTGATTTGATGCTTTGAGACATTCAAAAAGGTGCAACCAATGTCTGAGAGAGAAATATCAAACATTAAAGGAATAGGACCTAAAGCCGCAAAAACACTCGAGGATTGTGGTTATAATACTATTGAGAAAATAGCTAAAGCAAAAGTTGAGGAAATGGCACAACTTCCAGGGATTGGACAAGCTACAGCTGAGAAAATAATTGAATCTGCAAAAGAAGTAGCTAAACTCGTTCCTCCTAAAAAGAAACCAGCAGCCAAACCTGCAGCTAAAGCTATTCCCAAACCTCCAGTAAAGCCTGCTGCAAAGAAACCTACAGCAAAGAAACCAGTAGCAAAGAAACCTACAGCAAAGAAACCAGTAGCAAAGAAACCTACAGCAAAGAAACCAGTAGTCAAAAAAGATGCAATGGAAAAAGCTATTCCCAAACCTCCTGCAATTAAGAAAGCAGTTACAGAGAAACCACCCGCAAAATCAACTGCAAGACCATCTGTAAAGAAACCTGTTGCAAAACCTGTTGCAGAACCTGTAACCAAACCATTGGAAAGACATGTTAAAATATCTGCTACTCCTTCGACTCTAAAAGAAATTAAGAGAGCTAGAGCAATTCCCAAAATTAAACCAAAGAAAAAATCTACTCCGAAGAAGGCAAAAAAGAAAGTAAAGATGTCTCCAACTTATGGAGTAGTGAGAAATGTTGTTCACGATAGAACTGGTCGAACTAAAAATAGATCAGTCATCATAAATTTAGATATAACAGAAACACCATTAGCTAGTTATCTTGGTAAAAGAGTTCGAGTGCAAATGAAATCAGGAAAGGAAATAATTGGTGTCATTTCTAGAATACATGGAAGAAGAACATCAAATGAAAATACCGTAGTTGTTAGATTTAACAAAAGTGTGAGTCCTCATATTGTGACATCCAGAGCTGAAGTTCTTTAAAATTACCCCATAATTTAAAAAGGATTACTGACTAATTGATTTTATATGGTAACCAAGAAAGAACTAATCAAATGGGCAAAGATTTTTTCTTTGATTGGTGGTGTCCTTTTTGTTCTTGGAGGGTTACTTCTTTTTATTGATTATTTTTTGACAACTTCTATTTTACCAGATATTGCAAGAGATATTGTTATCAAAACAGTGATTTTCAGCGTTCTGGAAAATCTTTCAGACTTTAATTATATCCTTGTATTAGCTATTTTAGGGGTAGCATTTGGTGCAATCTCTATTATTCTAGTAAATGCAGAGGTTTCTGATTTAGCAACTGGTATTATCCTAATAATAATTGGTATTTTAGGTTTAGGATTTCCTGGTCTATTCTTAGTGATTGGTGGAATAATCTATATCATAGCTTCAACTAGAAAAAGATAACTTGCAAAGTAATTTCGATATATTGGATTTTGAATCTGGATAATATTTAAAAACAGCTTGAAACATTCTGATTTATGGCAAAGAAAAATAAAAGTCTAGCTAATTGGGGTTCCATCTTTGGAATCATAGGTGGGATTATCGAAGTCATTGTCGGAGTTTTAATGATTATTGGAGGAATCCTAGAATCAGTTCTTGATATATTCAACACAGCAAATTGGGTTGGTGGTAATTTAGGACTAAGCGCCTTAATAGCTGCTATTATTCTAATTGTTATAGGAGCTTTATCAATTCTACTTGCACTCGGACGTTTTGGTCTTAATTATGTCGTAATTGGTATTTTGCTTATTGTTCTAGGTATCGTTGGTGGAGGTATCGGCGGTCTCTTGGTTATAATTGGTGGAGTACTATTTCTTATAGCAGGACTATAACTACATCCATCATTTCTTTTTTTTTCTCTTTCTCAGAACATTTTACAATAGTTTTTATATTTTGATAATTCATTTTAATTGAAGAATATGTCAGAGTTAGGGAAACACCCTTCATCACTCTTGATAGGTGAAGACAACGAGACCAAAGAAAATGTGTTCCTGCCAGTAAAAGCGTTGAACAAGCATATTAGTGTATTTGGTCAAAGTGGAAGCGGAAAGACCGTTACATGTAAAATTTTAATCGAAGAAGCATTGCGAAATGATATTCCAGCAATAATTATTGATCCGCAAGGTGACATAAGTAGTTTAGTTATGGTAGAAGATTATGAGAAACTAAAACCTTATGGAATCTCTAAAGAATTTTATGATCAGTATAAAGAAAAAGTTGAGATTGTTATTTTTACACCAGCTTCTGAAAAAGGGATACCTTTATCGATTAATCCTCTTGTAATGCCACCTCAAGAATTAGATAGAGAAGAAAAAATTCTAGCAATAGATGGTATAGCCACCACAATAGCAAGTGTTCTGGGCTATAGATTGAATACAGAAAAAGGTGGTGCAGTTAAAGCTTATTTAGTTTCTTTATTTGAACAATGTTTGGAAAAAGATATTCTAATTGCGGATTTCGAGATGTTAATTGATTTAATACAATCGGAAATTGCTTATTTACCCGAGAATATCAGAACACTTCTCTCAGCAAAAGAAAAGAGTTCCCTAATTAAAAGGATAAAATCTGTGAATGTAGGAGCACCTTCCCTTGTTTTTAATTTGGGACCCAAGCTCTCTATTCAAACACTGATAAAATCCACAGATCCTGATAAAATAAGAATTGCAATCATCTTTCTAAATACACTATCGGATTTACGTTTAAGAGAATTGTATATAACATCACTTGCACAAAAACTCTATACTTACATTAGGTCAAATCCTTCACCGGATCCTCAACTAGTATTCTATATAGATGAACTAGCAGGTCCTCCACAACTCATCCCACCACATCCAAAAAATCCCCCAACAAAACAATGGTTACAATTACTTTTCAAACAAGGCAGAAAATATGGTTTATCTATGTTAGTAGCAACTCAAAATGTCAGTGATGTTGACTACAAATCCTTTGGGCAAGTGAGTACTTTCTTTTTCGGGAGATTCGTTACACCACAGGACCTAAAAATTGTAGATAAGATGCTGCAAGCCTATCCTGAAGCCAGATTCATAGTAGATCAGCTTCAGAATTTTAAAAGTGGTGAATTCTATGTCTTATCACCAGATAATTTCGAAAAACCTGTACATATCAAGACTCGAAGACTATATACAGTTCATAAGACTCTTTCTGATGAAGATGTAGCTAAACTCTACGAAGATCCACCTGCTCCTTTATGTAAACAAATAGGAGATTATGATTACGATATTGATGCAATTGATTTTGAAGATATAGAAAAAGAACTCAATTTAGAAGATCTTGAAAAAGAATTGTCTTCAATTAGAAAAATCTCTAGCACACCTAGTTTGTTAGATCAACAAGCAGGAATAGAACCTTCACCAATTGATACAGAAGAAAGTACACAACCAGTTTCTAAAGAAAAACCTGTAGTAGTTATACCTGAAGAAGAGATCGAACCTATTGATTTGAGTAATATAATCAAATCGATGAAAGAGCAGCATATTAAATATGAACCTGTTGATTTCAAAGAATTACTAGACAAGTTTTTTGGTGAAAGAAAATTCAGTTATTTGGGAACTGATAGCTTAGATCTAGCATACGTTCCATTCTTATACTTAGATTTTCAAATAAAAGCTAAAAGAAGAGCTCAAGTAAATTTCGCTAATGCAGATCGTTGGGCGGATATAACTTTGGATCTACCAATAAAGAGAATTTTCCCATTAATAGATAAAATTGAATACTCTGACAAGGAAAAGATTTGGGAACAGCAGTCTATTACTGTCCAACCTGAGGAGGTTTTTGAAGAACTAATATCAGTTCTTCCTCTGAAGAATCTTGGTAGTCTATATGGAGCTTCATCATCCAATATTAAGGCACTAGAAATTCAAAGAAAGCCAGAAGCTATTCTAGAATCATTTCATGATGTTTTGTTAATTGATCAAACCTTCTATGTACAAGCATGGAGTTCTGCTATAGAAGAAGGATTATTGAAACTTGAAAAGGAACATGAAGCTGAAATTAAAAACTGGATAGAGGAATTAACAAAAGAAAGGAATCAACTCTGGACAGCAATTAATGAAAAGAGAAAGAAAGTAAAACAATTTCAAGCAAAAATAGAGCAAGCTAAAGGATTGTATGTTGTTCTAAAGCCATTGATGCAAGATAAATTCAAGTATAAAAGTACACATGAAGTTGGAGATTATAATAAAGCTGTTGAGACATTGAAGTTTGGCCCAGAAGTTGTAAAGAATTACGTTAAAGAAGTTGAAGAAGGTATTAGACGAATTAAAACATTAGATGCTCAAATAAATGCTACTCCAAAAATAAAGCTCTTACAGAATGTCCAGGAAATGGTAAATAAAAAAGAATTCATTTTACCTAAAGCAAGTGAAATCAAGGATATTTATGCTGCTCAAATCTATATTCCTGTATCATTAGCTGAAATATCAGTAGTAGATTCCAGAGGAAATGATCTAACGTTGAAAGGAATAGCAGAATCAGCTTTAGGAACTGAAGTTCATTTACTTTGTGAAATTTGCTTAGAACAAAAATCTACTAAAATGTTGTTCGTATCGACTCCTGATGTCTGTTCTGTTTGTGGGAAGGTCTTATGTCAAGATCACACAATAGAGGACTCAATTTCAAAGAAAATAATATGTTCAAATCATGCAGTAGTATGCTCAAATTGTAAGAACGTTATATCTTCAGAAGATGCAACAAAATGTGATTTTTGTGATGATTTTAGTTGTACAAATCATTTAAACAAGTGCTCTTCCTGTGGGAAAAATATTTGTAAGAGACATGCAAAGGAGCATGTAAAGAAAGGTATGTTCAAAGAGGAAACACAAATTTTGTGCCCTGATCATGCTAAAAGGAAGTGAATCTAATCTCTGCGAAGATTAAGAGAAGACCCCCCTTAGTTATTCTACTAGCTGGATTGCCAGGAACAGGAAAGTCCACCTTAGCAAGAAAGATTGCAAGAAGATATAGACTAGAGCACATTAGTACTGATTCAGTTAGAAAAAGAATTTTCAAAGATGTTAGAGAAGATTCTTTCGGAAGGGGTTCGTATTCTATAAGACAAAGGTTGGTTGTTTATGATACCATATATTATGTTCTTTATACTCTTCTGAAACATGGTGTAGGAAGTGTTCTTGATGGAACGTTTTACCAGGAACGACTTCGAAGTAAAGTAAAAAGAATAAGTGTTCGATTCGACGCTAAATTCTTGTTAGTAATTGTAACCTGTCCTGAAAGTCTTATTAGAAAAAGATTCGAAGAAAGAGCAAAAAGGAATCGTAAAACCTTAAGTGATGCTGATTCGAATGTTTATGAAAAATTAAAAGGTATGTTTGAGCCTACCAAGTTAGATCATATTGAAGTTAATATGGCAACAGATCACAATAAAATTCTAGAAATGATTAGCAATGCTCTCTCAAAAAGAAGTAGTGAAGAAATTACTTGATCCAGCTAACTATCCACATGAAACTGAATCAAAGATAAAAGTAATTGAAACAAACATTAGTTGGGTCTTTCTAACAGGATTATATGCTTATAAGATGAAGAAGAATATTAAATTCGGTGATGTATTAGATTTCTCAACTCTTAAAAATAGGCAAAACATGTGCCAAAATGAAATTACCTTAAATAAACGTTTAGCGCCATCAATTTATCTAAGTGTAGAGACTGTTGATGAAAACGGAAAAATTAATCCAGTGGAGAAACCAATAGAATATCTCGTAAAAATGAAACAACTTCCACAGGATTCCTTATTATCAAATAAACTGAAAGATTTAGGGAGTATAGAGGAAAACACAATAAGAAGAATAGCAAATACTGTTGCAGAATTCCATAAAAATAATTCAGTCTATCCAGAATATTCTATATTTGATTCCATTTATGAAAAATGGGATGAAAATTTCAGAACTACAAGAAAGTATCCAAATTTCCCATATGATGATTCTTTGGAAAAGAGAGTATACAATTTTCTGAAGAACAATAAGAATTTCTGGGAAGAAAGAATAGGTTTAGACAAGATAGTTGATGGTCACGGTGATTTGATTCTTGCAAATATTTTCGAACATGAAAATGAGATTCTTATCTTCGACTGTATCGAATTTAATGAAATGCTCAGAATGCAAGACATACTTGAAGAAGTGTCCTTCTTAGCTATGGACTTAGATTATTTTGGCTTGAATACTTTGTCTGATTTGTATCTCCAGACTTATTTAGAAAATATGAAAGATGATATGTTAATTTCATCACCTTTCATTCAATTCTATAAATCCTATAGAGCTTACGTAAGAGCAAAAGTTAATTGCTCACTTTCTTTGCAAGATATCCCTGAAAAAGAAAAAGAAAGATTATTGGAAACTACTGGAAAATACATGAAGCTAGCAGCTTCATATGAGTTTTAGGTGCTTATAGGTGGTAAAATAAATGGTATTTAGAGTTGGATGTCATGTATCTATTTCCGGTTCAGTAGATTTTGCATTTGAAAGAGCAAGGAAACTCTGTTGCAATACTTTTCAAATCTTTACAAAAAATCCAAGAGGATGGTCAGCAAAACAGCTAAATGAAAATGAGATCAAAAGCTTCAGAAAGCAATTAGAACAGAGGAAAATGTTCCCAGTTATTAGTCATATCTCCTATCTCCCAAACCTTGCATCTCAGAACAAAGAAATCTATGAAAAATCAATCAATTCTTTTCTCTTAGAACTTGATAGGAGTCTTACTTTAGACATCCCTTATTTTATTATACATGGTGGATCATACAAAGGAGGTACAAAAGACCAAGGAATTGAAACCTACACAAACTCAATTCTGAAAGGTGTGGAACATGTTAATGGTAAAACAGTTATCTTAATCGAAAATTCATCTGGAGGTAAAAACTCTGTAAGCGGAGTTTTTTCAGATATTGCGAAAATAGTAAATGAAATTGATGATAAGAAAGCTGTCCAAGTTTGCTTCGATACTTGTCATGCTTTCGGTGCAGGATATGATTTAGAAAGTAAAAGAGGAGTTTTCAATACTCTAGAAGAAATGGAATCTTCGATAGGTTTAGTGAATGTTGCTGTAATTCATGCTAATGATTCTAAGGGTGAGCTTGGATCACACAGAGACTACCATGAACATATCGGCTTAGGGAAGATTGGAGAGGTTGGTTTTAAAGAATTAGTTAATCATCCAATATTAAGTAAAAAACCTTGGATACTTGAAACTCCAGTAAATGAAACTAGAGGGGATTCTGACAATTTAGATTATTTAAGAATGTTAAGAAATAAAGTTTAAGGGTTTAAACTCCCCATGTAAAAGGTGGAAAGAATACATTAAACACAACAACAAATGCTGCTCCAAGTATCAGAGTGTACAGACCTGCTAGAAATGAAGGTGAAATTTTAGGTGTTCTCTTTTCACCTGGACGAATATCTGTCTCTATTGCTTGTCCTGTTGATTCATCAAGCGATTGACCTGTTGCCATCTCGCTTACAATTTTCTTCTTCCTTAATTCTTGTACGATTTCTTTAACTTCTTCAAGTGATGTAGATTTTCTTGTTATTTTGTTCCTGAACCATATCCAAACGGTTTGCAGCATATCTAGTGAAGTTGAAAAACCAAAAAGAAATGCACAACCACCATAAATGAAGAGAAATAGAATAGTTGTACTTAGTGATGCTGTATTGAATCCTGCACCAAAAGCAACTCCAGTTAACATTGCAAAGAACCATAAGATAGAAGCTAGTAACCAAGTAGATAGTGGCATTTGCATCATTTTATCGTACAAGATTCCTGTTCTAGAAGATTGGAAAGCATAACCACAGTAGGGACACTTGAAAGTAGTAGTATCATCCAAAAGTTTAATATTCTCAAGTTTGCAGAATCTACAATCCATTTTATTACACCTAACACTAAACTGTAATGAATCTGTTATCTTTATAATTGTTGCGGAAGTAACTTGTTTTAGAAGAAATTGTATAATGCTTTTATTTTAGATTAGGTATTCAGAGATAAAGGAATCTAAATCCCCACTTTCCATTAAACTCTCATCTTTTAACAAGAATTCTTGTATGAGAAAGGATAATCTTCTAGCTTCCGGTAAAGCTGATTCTTTAGCAGCAGCGATAGTTACAATATGATTTTTCCCTTCAGAGATAAAGAAATAATGATCGTCCACTTTTATTACCTTGAATTTTTCTTGACCCAATAATTCATTAGAAAATCCGCTTAAAGCGCGTAGATATCCAACGAACATACCTGTATCGTCAACTATTTCATTTGGATCATGAAGGTATATAGGAGTACCTGCAGTATCTGACACGATGATCGCAGAAGGTTTCATTTTTTGTTTTTTAACACTTTGTTTAATCTTTGAGAAAAACCATTTCATTGCAAAATCAACATTGGAGCTAGTTCTAATTGATGTTTTAAATATTTGAAATGATATATTTGGAATAGAAGACATTTTTGTCAATTCTAAATTTTCTATGATTTCATCTAACTTCATAGATTTTTGTAAGTCAGATTTATTTGCTAAAAATAATATTACTTTGTCAGAAAAAATCCCATGTAACCATTCGTTAATTATCGTCCAAAACCATTTTTTAGCTTCTTCCAGAAGAGCGGGATCAGATGAATCCAATATGAAAATTATTCCTGCAGAAGTCATAACATAGGTTTCCCATAATTTTTCTCTATACTGAGCTTGACCTGATAAATCAAAAATATTAAAAATAACATCTCCGATTTCTATTTGGTTGAATTTTAAACCTACGGTTGGTTTGGGTCTAGTAAATCGTTTATCCGATAACCAGTTAACTAAAGTTGTTTTCCCTGCATAAGGTAACCCTACTACGGTAATTGGAATACCTTTCTTATTCAAATTCAGAATATCTTCCATGTATCTCCTATTATACAAACTCAGATTCACGTTTAAAGGTTAAGTATGAGGTAATCGAGAATAGATATGATTTCTCCGTAAGGTACTTCTTTTGTTTTTCTTCTGTCTCTTATTGCTTTGGAGTTTTCTCTACAAAAGAGTGATATTGTATAGACTGTTTGAGGAAGTTCCTTCTGATCTTCTAGATATTGAGCAATTTTACCAAGAGAAGAGCTTATTTCATACAATAGCTCTCCTGCCTTTAAGTAACTACTTTCTGCTTTAGCTTTTTTCTTAGTTATAACATTTAATTCACCAAGAATCACATATTTAACAGCTTCAAACATGCTTTTAACTGCAGGAATGAATGCTTCCCTTCGTTTAACAAAATCCCAGTTAATCTCTTTTCCTTTAATGGTGACCTCTATATTTGCTGCAATGAGTTCTTGTGTGTCTATCATGATTAAATCTAACATTTCTTGAAAGTCTATCATCTCCTCAAATTGCTTTTCTGCAACTTCACCAATAATGTCAGGCAATTCTTCGACTTCTGCCATTAATCTAATCATCTCTTCGATATATTTCCTAACTTCATTCTTGTAGGTACTTTGAAGGCCTAATGATACTAAACTTGATTCTGTGACAATTCCGATTGTTTTTGTTTTAAGCATTCTATCACTAATTAATTGTCTAAGTTTCTTCTCCTGCTTTTTACTCTTAATCTCCCCAATGCTTTGTTCAGCTTTTTTAGCATAATAGTGAGCTCTTGCTCTCAAAATCAAATCTAGAACAATGTTGTTATCTGCATAAATGTAAGTTTTATTTTCTGCGATTATTGATTTGATATAGTATTTCATAGCATGGATTTTGTGTCTTTTTAAATCCTTATCAGGGAGGAAGGGAGGGAGAAGTTCAATAGCTTTTTCCAAATAAGATAATCTTTCATCAAGTTCTTGTAATTCTTTGTAACTTTTCATTGGATTTGAATCATCAACACCTAAGAACTCCAAGTGTACATCCGAAAGTGCAGCACTCATTGCTTTCAATGGAAATTGGAATTGTGATACTAGTCTATCAATTACAGTTAAATTATCTATTTCTTGGCTTACTAATTCATTTACAATTGTAGCCGCTGATGAATAAATCACACTTACTCCGTACACATAAGGTAAAGAGCCAGCTCGCTCTATTTTCTTTAATAATCCTTCAATCTCTAAACAAGATTTTGAAGCATTCTCTGTATCTTGAGCATAAAGAAAATTCACAATCTCTGTATATTTCAAAGCTAATTCTGTTATGGAGTAGAGTATCTCTAATTCTGATTCCTCTTTTTGTATTTGTTGATGGATTTGATCACTTTCTGGATTATCTGAGTTTTCGAGAAGATTACATGCTTTGTCAAATTCCTTCTTAGCTTCTCCGAAGTAAATAGCTGCATGGTTTAGATCCCCACTTTCCATTGCATTTTGAGCAAGTAATTTGAA
>JAGLTB010000007.1 GCA_023270155.1 Candidatus Heimdallarchaeota archaeon
CCTAAAGGTCAAGTAGATTGTATGTATATGAGTACGACAGGGATAGGGATTAGACAATCTCCCAACATAATCGGAGATAACAAAATTAAAGTTGGAGATAAAATAATTTTAACAGGTCCTGCAGGAATGCATGGTGCATCACTAATATCAAGAAGAGAAGGTATAAACTTGCAAACTGAATTAGAATCTGATGTAGCTCCTCTTGCAGAAATGCTTTTGCCAATTGTTGATACAGGAACAATTCATGCTATGAAAGATCCTACTAGAGGAGGATTAGGAAGCGCTCTCAATGAGTTTGCAGAGAAATCAGGTGTGGGATTGCTGTTAGAAGAAGAACTAGTACCAATTCATCCTGAAGTTAATGGTGTTTGCGAACTGCTGGGGTTAGATATTTACTCACTTTCGTCAGAAGGAAAAGCTATCATAGCTGTAGAAGCAGATAAAGCTGAAGAAATCCTGAAGGAAATACGCAATCATCCTTTTGGGCAAGAAGCGCAAATAATAGGAGAAGCAATAGACAAATATCAAGGTAAAGTAGTTATGAGAACAACAATTGGTGGTCATAGATTATTAAGAAAAACGTTAGGAGAACCTATCCCGAGAGTATGTTAGTTCAAAGGTAGATATTGATGAGTGAGAGTACCTGTGAAATATTAGTATCAGGAATTGTACAAGGAATAGGTTACAGACCATTTGTCTATAATTTAGCTACTGAACTAAGGATTAAAGGAAATGTTATGAATCTAGGGGATGCAGGGGTTAAGATAGTAGCACAAGCAGAAAAGGAGGATCTTTTGAGATTCATTGATCTTCTGGAAGAAAGAAAACCATTGTTGTGCATCTATGAATCATTTAACGTTCAATGGGTTACAATTAAACCTCAGTTCGATAAATTTGAAATTGCAAAAAGCTCTGCTGAGAAGAAAGGTTTAGGTTTTTCCTATTTACCTCCAGACATTTCCATTTGTGATAAATGTTTAAAAGAAATAGATTCAGATGAGGTAAGAAGAGCTGATTATCCATTCAATTCATGTGTGGATTGTGGTCCTAGATATACAGTTATAGAAAAACTACCTTATGATCGACCAAATACAGTCATGCAAGATTTTCCGTTTTGTGATGAGTGCTATATTGATTATACAAATTCAAAAGATAGAAGATTTCATGCACAGACAACATGCTGTATGAACTGCGGACCTGTGTACACTCTTTACTCTACGAAAGGTAAAGAAATTTCTTTCACTAATCAAAAAGAACTAATCAAGTTTGTCGCTAATGAAATAGAAAAAGGAAAAATCATAGCTGTAAAAGGTATTGGTGGAACTCATTTAGCATGCTCTACTACAAATGACGATACTCTGTTAAAGTTGCGAGAAGCTAAAGGAAAGCGAAAATACAAACCTTTCGCTATTATGGCAAAGAATGTTGTTTCCATAGAAAACTTCGCTATAGTAAATTCAGATGAAAAAAAACTTTTAACAAGTTTTAGAAAACCAATAGTTCTTTTAGAAAAGAATCAGGATTATCATTTATCAGAATGGGTAGCACCGGGACTTCATAACGTGGGTGTTATGCTGCCTTATGCTGGCATCCATTATATGATTCTCAAAGAGATGTTAGAACCTACATTAGTAATGACAAGTGCAAATCCATCGAATTTTCCCATGTATATTGAAAATGAAGAAATTATTGAAAATCTTCCTTATGTCGATTATTTTCTACTTCATAACAGAACCATTTACCAAAGGAATGATGATTCTGTTATTAGAATGAATCTGATAGATGGGAAGCTATCTCATAAGTTTCTTAGAAGATCCCGAGGATGGGTACCAGAACCTTTGCTTTCCCATATTGATGTAGGACATCAAACGCTCCTTGGTATTGGAGCTGAAATGCACCTGATTCCTTCTCTTATGAAAGGATCGAAAATCATACCAAGCCAACATATAGGTACCGTGACATTGATTGAAACATTTGAGTATATGATAGAAGCAATCGGACATCTTCTAAAAATGTATAACACAGATGTAGATGCAATTGCTTATGATTTACATCCCCAATATCTAACATCAACAAGCATTGATGAAATTTCAGATATATTTAATGCACAAGAATGTATTCAATTCCAGCATCATGAAACACATATAGCAAGTGTAGCTTTGGAAAACAAGATCGAACCAGAAGAAGCAGTAATTGGTATTGCTCTAGATGGAACTGGCTATGGAAGAGATGGAAAAATATGGGGTGGCGAGATATACGTCGGTCCAGTACATAATCTAGAGAGGGTTGGTCACCTGGAGGAATTTGCTTTACCTGGAGGAGACATGGCAGTTAAGTACCCTTTACGTTCCTTATTATCCCTTTTATCCCATACTTACTCTTATGACGAAATTATCGACATAACTTTTAATCTAAACAAATATCTTCCAAAGGGTTTAGATGAAATTCACTTTATCTTGAATCAACTGGAAAAAAAGAACTACTCTAAATCACAAATAACAACTAGTACAGGAAGATTCCTTGATTCCATAAGTGTGCTTTTAGATATTTGTGGAGAACAAACATACGAAGGAGAACCTGCAATTAGACTAGAGGGTTGTGGTTTGAGTTTTAATAACAATAAGAAAGCTCCCAAGATTTCAATCCCCTATGAAAACAAAGAGAATAATTATGTCCTTAAGATATCAGAAGTCTTCCCACAAATCAATGATCTAAAAAAAGACCATTCTATATCTAGAATAAGTTATGCTGTTCAAAAGGCACTTGGACAAAGTATAGGGAATATTGCTAACAAAATCAAAGAAGAAACTGATTTATCAAAAGTATTGGTCTCAGGTGGAGTTAGTCTAAACGGGATAATTGTTGATGAGATTGCCAAAACAATCAAAACAACAAATAGTAAGATTTTTACTAATGAAAAGGTATCTCCTGGGGATGGAGGAATATCTATTGGACAAGTATATCTTTTAGCACTGAAGAATTTAGGATTTTCTGATTAATAGCTTAAAACTTGAGCTTTAGACTTTTTAAAAGGATTTTTATAACTTAAGTACTCACGATAAACCTTAAAAATTAGTTGTTCTTGACTACAATGTCGCATATGTAATCCTTTTTAGGGATTACATGCAATAAATAGGAAACTAATCCTAAATGGAGGATTAATTATAATGGAATTGTGGGTAGAAATAATTCTTATGATAACAGTCCCTGGAATTCTATTCCTTGTAATCGCTGGACTCTTCATCGATTGGTTGGATAGGAAAGTATATGCCAGGGGACAAAACAGAAAAGGACCACCATTCCTCCAACCACTTTATGATATAGTAAAATTGACAGCAAAAGAATCAATTATACCAGAAGGCGTTAGTAAGTTCTGGATGACAGTTTTACCTATAATGTACATCGCAACTGCGATAACAGGATCACTGATGATACCTATTGTTGTAACTAGTCAAGCTGGTTTTGTAACTGGTTTTGCTTCGTTTAACTTTGATGTTTTCTTTATCATCTTAATTCTCTTATCCTATGGGCTCACACTATACTTCTTAGGTTATGTAACTCAAAATCCCTTTGCACAGATAGGAACTACAAGATCTCTTCTACAATTACTATGTTTTGATATTCCTTTTGGTTTTAGCTTACTTGTACCAGTTCTTATTGTTGGTATCGGAAATACGGATCCCAATGCAGAATTTTCACTAGGGTACATAAGTAAGAACCTATACAAAATAGTAGGGGAACAACCTCTTAGCTTTTTGTACATTATTGGAATCGTTATAGCTGCACTCATCTCAATTCTTGTAATGATGGCAGAATTAGAGAAACTTCCATTTGATTCTCCAGTTGCTCATACTGAACTAGCAGATGGTTGGTTGGTTGAATATGGTGGGTGGAGATATGCGTTGATTCATCTTGCAGAAAAAATAAATGCATTTTTCTTAGGCGGATTGATTGTTACTTTGTTCCTTGGAGGTCCCTACATGGGCTTCGAGCTTCAATTTGGTAACGCTGTTAATGGTCTGCTGTATTTCATTTTCTTTATGGTTAAACTGATACTTGTTACCGCTTTTATGTCTTTCTTGAGAACAATAATCTCTCGTATCAGAATAGATCAAACCGTAAGGTTAGCTTGGAAATTCATATTACCTTTAGCAATCGTTGCACTGATGCTGACCTTAGTATTAAAACTATTACTAGGAGGAGTGTAAAAATGGAAGATATGAATCTATTAATAGCACTTGTAATTGATCTTGGTGTTTCACTAATAGTAGTTTTGTTAGTTTGGTTGATAAGCAAGAGAGTAAGAAAAATTCTTGGAACGCAACCACCTACACAAAGCAAAATGAAAAGAGATCTTTTCTCGAGCGGTGAAGGTTCAATAAAAGCAAAACACAGAAAAGTCTTTTTTGATACATACATCTACATAGCTTTCTTTGTATTGTTTGATGTCTCTGTATTTATTCTAGCAACAGCATTCTTCGTTTCAGGAAATAATGCGATTGCTGCTTCACTAATCTATACAGGCATAGTTCTCTTAACTTTGATTGTAGCAGTCAAAAGGAAATATGCAAGAGATGCAATGGATCCATTACCAGAAGGAGGTTCAGAATAATGGTTGAATTAACAATAATAATTTACATACTACTGATAGCTGCAATAATGGCTGCTATATTTGCTATTGAATACAAGAATTTGATGATATCTATCATAAGTCTGGTAGTAATGAACCTCGCCATATGGGGTGTTTTTTTGTTCCTTGGAGCAACACTACTTGCTTGGATTCAAGTTATTGTTTATGGTGGTGGTTTAACTTCCCTGTTTGTAACTGTAGTATCTTTAACAGAAAAACAAAAAGACGAAACATTCAGTTTGAAAAGAAGCATAATCGCTTTAGCTATAATAGCAGCGATTATGGCATTGTCAATTTGGGCAGTTGTTAGTTCTGAGGGATTATACACACCATCAGGCATTAGTTCAATAACTGAATCTCTTGAATTGCTGTGGAGTGAAAGAATAATGGATCTTATACTTCAAGCAGTTGTTTTCTTTACTGCTTCTATAGCAATTGGTACACTGTTTATCAGTCATAAAAAGAAGAAACTCAAAGAGGAGGTAGAGGTATAATGATTGATCAATTACATCTACTGATTCTTGGAATTATCTTGTTCTGTGTAGGATTATACGCATTACTTGGTAAAAGAAACGTGATCAAGATTCTAATGGGAATCGAAATAATGACAATCGCAGTAAATGTCATTTTCATCGCTCTCGGTGCGAATATAGCAAATGAAACATTTACACAGTTTGCACAAATCTTCCCATTGATATCTATAGCCTTAGGAGCTGCTGTCTTATCAGTAGGTTTAGCAATAGTCATCAATAACTATCGTCATGCAAAAAGTGTGGATAGTGATGAAATAGCTACATTAAAGAGGTGAAATAGATGGCGGAAACAATATTCATACTATTAAGCATAGCAGTACTAGCCCCAATTGTAGGAGCTTTTCTGTCATTGCTATTGAAGAAGTGGCCATACATTAGAGACATCTTTAGTGTACTACCCATCGCCCTTTCAGCTATAATGTCAGTTATAGTTTTTGCTTCATTCGACGGTATTGCAACCGATTATACATTTGCATGGGCAGATTGGCTATCAGGTAGTTTACAATCAGGATTCCATCTTGATGCTTTATCAGGATTAATGATACTAATTGTTTCTATACTAAGTATGTTGATTGCATTCTTCTCCCTCGAGTATATGAAGGATGACGAAAACAAAGCACGATATTGGTTCTTCATGCAATTATTCGTAGGAGGAATGCTTCTACTTGTACTTGCAGCTGATATGATCCTTCTATTCGCTGGCTGGGAAATTGTAGGTCTATGTTCTTGTTTCCTCATAGGTCATTACTTCATGAAGAAAGGAGAGGAAGGCAGCAAACCAGCAAAAAGTGGAATAAAAGCTTTGATCATGACTGGTATTGGAGACGTTGGTTTCTTAGCTTTCTTATCATGGGCTTACTACTTGAATACTCAAGCAGCAGTAGCTAATCCATTGCTTATAACAACTTCAGTTCTAGCACCATATCCAGTATTTATGGGCATCCTGCTTCTATTAGCTCCAGTATCTAAATCAGCTCAGTTTCCATTACAATCTTGGTTGAGCTCGGGTGATACAGTAGATATAGACGCAATGCAAGGTCCAACAACAGTTTCAGCACTAATACACGCTGCAACAATGGTTAAAGCAGGTGTTTATCTTGTTGCAAGGTTTGCACCATATTGGGGCGAAAATGTATTTTATATCATCTTGATGATATTAGCTGGTATCTCTTGTGTTGGTGCAGCATTTGGTGCGTTAGTAACAACTGATCTGAAGAGAGTTCTAGCGTATAGTACAATTTCACAACTGAGTTACATGTTCTTAGCCTTCACAATAAGAGGAATTGATGATGGTCTAATTGCAGGACAACTACATCTGTTATCTCATTCAATCTTCAAAGCTCTCCTGTTTTTGTCTGCTGGTGCAGTAATTCACTCAGTAGCTAGTGAACGAGATATGAAGAAGATGGGTGGATTGAGAAAAGAACTACCATGGACTTATGGATTCATGCTTGTAGGTGTTCTAGGTTTAATCGGAATTCCTATATTGACAAACGGTGGATATTCAAAAGAATCAATCATAAGAGCTGCATTTATTGGTGCTCAAACACAGCCAATGTATTGGTTTGTTCTTATAATTGCAATATTGACAGCTTTCTTGACAGCATTGTATGCCTCAAGAATGTTCTTCATGATATTCCACGGCAAAAATAGAGGAGTTAAAGTACATAAACCAAAGTACATCATGAGAATAACCATAGGCATTCTAGCAGTTTTAGTATTTGCAACAGGTTTCATTCTTGAAGGCCCTGTTCATAATCTCATAACAGGCCATTATGAAGGATACAAATTGATACTAACAGATGATGGTGGAATAGTTGCTTTAGTCAGTTCAATAATAGTTATTATACTAGGTATTGGATCTGCATACTTACTCTATGGTAAGGGACAAACAGAAGTTGCTTTTGTTGAGAACATCAAGATTTTCAAGTCTTTACGAACCTTTGTAGCAAATGGTTTCTATATGGATCGTCTGTATAACATTGTGTTTGTGAAACCAGTGTTCTGGATTGGAAAACAAATCTCATACCTTAAGAC
>JAGLTB010000008.1 GCA_023270155.1 Candidatus Heimdallarchaeota archaeon
ATCATGCTTGTACCAATCGTTGGTGCTGGTTTGATTACTTTGATACAACAGCTGAAGAAATACTTAGCGAAAATTAAGATAAGTGCTGACTGTGTAAATCATGCTCTTGCCAATCTTGTAGCTCTAGGAGTTTTCTTACTCGGAATAATCTCTGTATTCTCTGATAATTGGAGGATCTATCTAGATCTAAACAGTGGATTGTTACTGGAATATGGAATGATTCAAGCCGTAATGGTGACTATATTTAGCTTCCTTGTTTGGATGGCAGTATTATTCAGTGTTAGTTACATGAAAGGTAAAGAAGGCTTAGGTTATTACTATGCACTAATTCTGACTTTACTTACTGGTTTAAGTGCAGTAACAATGGCAAATAATTTCATAACCTTATTCATAGGTTGGGAAATGTTTGCACTAAGTGCTTATGTACTTGTTGCCTTTGAAAGAGTAAAGAGAGGCGCAGTAGAAGCTTCGTTGAAATACTTCATCATGTCAACAGCTGGAAGCATGTTAGTTTTACTTGCCACAGCGTTAACATATGGATACTTTGGGTCAGTGGATTATGCAGTTCTTGCAGCAGCTGTAGTATTTAATAGCAAAGTAGTTGGATTAATCATTGCATTGTTCATAACTGGTTTTGCAGTAACAGCAGCAATGTTATTCTTGAATGCATGGCTACCAGATGCCCACAGCTCAGCTCCATCAACAATTTCAGCTTTGCTTTCTGGAATTGTAGTTAAAGCTGGTGCCTTCGGTCTGTACAGAACACTCTACTCAGCTTACCCAGACTTCGTACCAGCAGGAATAGTTCTCTCTTGGATTGGTATCTTAACCATGATTGAAGGAAACTTCTTAGTCTTCTCTCAATTCTTGAGAAAAGATATTGTAGATTTCAAGAGAATATTAGCTTACTCTACAACAGTACATCTTGGTTACATAATACTAGGTATAGGATCAAACACCATGTTAGGCGTACAAGCATCAGTATTCCATATACTAACACATTCAATAGGTAAAGGATCTCTGTTTTTGCTCAGCGGAACATTGATTGCAGCAGTTGGTTCAAGAGACATACGTGATATGACAGGAATAGGAAGAAGATCACCATTCATTGGTATCATTCTAACAATAGGACTTCTATCACTTGGTGGTATTCCAATAACCGCTGGTTTTATATCAAAACTGATGGTTGTCTTAGCAACATTCAACGGTGCTGGAGCAATAGGTAATAACATAGCTCTTGTTGTTTTAGCTATTGTTAACTCCCTGCTAGCATTGGGTGGTTATCTATACATACTAAAGATAATGTTATTCGATGAACCAGTCGATAAAGCTGCAGAGAAAGTAAAGATACCTATCTTCCAAATGGTGTCCCTTACAATCTTAGCTGTTGTTATCTTGCTATTTGGATTCTGGCCTAATGGAATAATGCAAGCAATAGCTGGTATAGTTTAAAAACAACCTTTTTCTTTTTCTTTTTGTGATTAAAAATTCTATAAATTCAAGGCAAACAATGTACGATCATATTACTTCAATTCATGGTTTTTGAGCCACTAACAAGAAACGAGTACCTTCTTCAGCATCAAGATCAGTACCTGGATATAATCTTATGTTTTCAAAACCTACTTTTTGAGCTAGAAGAATGAGTTCAGTTGCTGATATATTTTTGAGACGATGAATAGATTCGAAATGTTCAATCTTACCAGTTTTCAAATCTTCAACAAAAATATTTTCTATATGATTCCAAACATTCTTGAAAGCTTGAACATCATAATGAATGAATCTGGAAACTTTGTGCTTTTCAGTTTCCCAAGATGTGGGTTTTGGCCATTCTTCTCTTAAAAGCAGTGAAAAGAAATTAGAATTTTCTAAGATTATGATACCATTTTGTTTTAATATTCTCTTGATATTTTCTAAAGCTTTAATCTGCTCTTCTAGCGTAAGTAAATACTGAAATGGATCATTAAATGAAATAGCGATATCTACTGTATTATCGTTAAGTGAAAGCTCAAGAAATCCTTCTTGCAAGAAATCAAATTTTCCATCTTTCACCGTTTCAAGTTTTCCCTTAGCAATATCTAGCATTGATTTTGAGGGTTCAGCGAGTATGATTCTTTTAACTAGTTTTGATAAAGGCAGAGCTAATCTTCCCGTTCCCCCACCTATATCAAGAAGAGTGGAATTATTTATTTCAAATCCTCTTTTTTCTACTATTTGTTTAATAGCAACAATTTCCCTTATCGTTCTTTCTTCTTTTTTCTTCTTGATTTCAGGGATTCTTTCTGCTATTTCATCGTATATTAGAGCCAAATTTTCATATGCTCTTATCCAATGAGGACTACTCATAAGAAAACATTGTTAGTCTCCTTTAAAACTCTAATCGCTAAAAGAATGTCATAAGTTTATTGAGCGTTTTTCAAGAGATTTTTTAAACTACTCAATTCTTTTATGCTTATGATACTTGAAATAATTGACGGAGTTTTCGTTATTATTGCAGGAACATTAGCAATTGTTTTGTGGATCATTGTATTATTAAAAAAAATTGAGCACAAATTCATAGAGAAACCGTTTGAAAGGTTATTTCATATTGTTGCTGAATTTGTTATGTCTATAGTAGCAATAATTAGTGGAATATTATTATTATTACAACAAACCTGGGGGTTACCCTTATTTTTCTTAGCGACAGGTTTAATTCTATATGCTTTAATCAATGCAATAGGAATTTATGGGGAGAAAAAATATAGGTTTATAGTAATCATACTAATGGTATCTGCGATTGTTACAATTGCTCTAATAGCAATTTCTCTTGCTCTATTAGTTTTTTAAGAATAAATAAGAATAAAAATAAAGAAAAGAAAAAGAATTATTCCGCTGGAATTTCTTTTTGCTCTATACCGAGTAGATCCCCTTTCAATTTTTCAAGTAAAGTAGCAACAGCTGCAACAATGTTCTCTGGTCTAGGGGGGCACCCATAAACCCACGCATCTATTGGTAATACGTGATCTATTCCACCTAGGACGAAAGGACATTCTTGGAATACTCCTCCAGATGTACTACAATTACCTACAGCTACTACAAACTTTGGTAAAGGCATCTGTTCATAAACTCTTTTTACTCTCTCTGCAACTTGAAGAGTAACTGGTCCTGTTATTACAAGAACATCAGCTTGTCGAGGAGTACCTCTTAAAGTAATACCATATTGTTCTAAATCATGTCTTGGTGTTAGTGCATCTACAATTTCTATATCACAACCATTGCATCCACCAGCATTCATATGAATGATCCAAGGGGATTTAAGCGCACAAAATACTCCAAATTTCTTTAACCAACCCATTTTTTTCAACCCCTGAACTCCTCAAGATATTTGAGTTTCTTTCCGCCTTCTTCGATAAGATCTTCTAGCTTCTTATCAGCTTTTTCTTCTTTGTAACTTCCTGATGCACAAATCATCTCATAGTCCTGTCTATTATTGAATGAGAAAAGCGAATTAGATAAAGCTGGTTCTCTATCTATATGGATTGCGTCTTTAGGACAATATGTTTGACAATGACCGCACCACATACACTGGGCTCTTTGTAGCCAAATCATTCCATTGTCTTTATCATCCTTCTCCATGCCTAAACAATGAGTAGGACAGACAGTTACACAAGTTCCACACATGATACATCTGGCTTCTATTATCCTTGGTATAGTTCGTATGTCCTCAGGAGGTGGATGATCTGCTATTCTCTTAAGAACATGTTTTGTAACTGGACCTTTAGCTAGATTTTTTAAGGCTTCTCCGCCCATTACTAGTACTTTTTTCATCTTCTTTCACCTCAGAAAAATGACCTATTATACTTCTTGGCTTTGATAGCCTTTCGAGCAAATTCATCTTGGTCAATAATGATCTTTTCACCAGTTTTTTCATTGATTATCATAACCCTGTTAGTACAAGAAAAACATGGATCATAACTTCGAAGTATAACTGGCATATCTGCAATATATTCTCCGTCCATTCTTTTAAGAGTAGCATCAATATTACCTAAAGATGGAGCTCTGATCTTGTATCTCTCAGGAGTATCAGTACCATTAGCAACACCAAAGTGAAGATCTTCACCTCTGGGAGCTTCAGCTCTTGACATATAGTTTCCTTCAGGAATTCTAGGTTTAACTCTAACTAGTAGCTCCCCTTGAGTTGATTCCAAATTATCTAGAATCTGTTTACACATTTGAATAGATTCCAAAGTTTCATCTAATCTCACAAGAGTTGTAGCAAGAATATCCCCTTCATTATAATAAACAAGGTTCCAATCTATTTTATCATATAATTCATATGGAAAAGCTTTTCTCACATCGAAAGGTAATCCTGAACCTCTTCCAGTAGGACCATTGGGGGTTGTTTTCTTTGCATCTTCTTTAGTCAATATTCCTACATCTTCTAAACGATTGCGAATTGATGCTTCTTCTGTAAAAACTTTCTTGTGATATAATACTTTCTTTTCCAATTCATCAAGCATAGGTTTTGCTCTGTCTGCTTTTTCTTTTGGAATGTCTCTTTTTACACCACCAGGTAACATCAAAGCTGGATTAACTCTATTGCCACTGAAATCTTCTACGATGTCCATTATTATTTCACGATCTCTCCATGAAACATGTAACATTGTATCGAAACCAGCATCGTGAGCAAGAATACCATACCATAATATGTGAGAATGAATACGTTCTGCTTCACAACTAAACATACGAATTAATCTCGCTCTTTCAGAAATCTGGTCTTCAACTCCAGCAAGTCTATCAACTACACGAACATAGATATTTTGGTGGACAGCACTGCAAATTCCACATGCTCTTGGGATTAGCATAGTGTTTTGGCGCCAGGTTTTGTTTTCCATTGCCTTTTCAATACCACGAAGGTTGAATCCTATTCTGATATCAGCTTCAACTACTCTTTCTCCTTTTACATGGATAATAAAGTGCGCGGGTTCTTCACACCAAGGATGTTGTGGTCCAATAAAGATGTGATGATCAGCGTCAGGAGGAGCATCACTTCCATCTACAAGAGTTCTAAATCTTGATCTAAATTCACCGGTCATATTAATCCTCCTCCAAAGTTTTTTTGGCTATATCCATTGTAATTTCTTTAATCTGTTCCCAGCCATATTCTTTACGTAAAGGTCTGACATCGTCAGGCCATTTCTCCGGTAAAATTAATCTTTGAAGGAACGGATGGTTTTCAAAGTATACACCAAAGAAGTCGTAAATTTCCCTTTCGTAATAGTCAGCAGAAACAAAGAAATCAACCATACTTGGAGTTTTTGGATTTCCCTTATCAACATTTGTTACAAATAAATTAATAGGAACTTCTCTAAATTCCTCCTCAATTCTGTGTTGTAAATGATAACAAACGTTGAATTCTTTCTCCTTTTCAATTCCAGAAACTGTTGACAGGTGATAAATACCTGCGTCCTCACGAAGTATTTTCATAAGTTCATAAGCATTTTTTGCTGTTGTAAGAACATTGAAATGTCCTTCTTCGACTTTTTCAATATCTTCTATGAGTTTTTCTGGCAAAGTTACATTTAAAATTCCTTCTAATTCTTTGAGTTCAGCACTCATAAGAAATCCTCACTTTAGATTTGAGAAACTCATTTTGTAGTTATTCAAAAATGTTATGATGTGGAGATATCAAAATTTCTTCATAAAAACGTAATCACTTGTCTTGAATTTCTCAGGAATTTCTTGAAAATACCACCCTCTTGCTTGAAGTATGAGTAGATTGCCAATCATCCATGGTTCTATTTTTAGTGACTTAAAACGAAACACTTCTTCAGATATCCAATCTCCATCAACTTCTTTGATTTGCATCCATTCATTTATTGATAAAAATCTCCCAGTGTACAAGACTCCATACGCTCTTTCTAGAATCTCAGGAAGGGATTGAGTTAATTCTCTAATTAGCTCATCATCTGTTTTTTCTTGTCCTTTCACAATACCATTTAGTATAGCTGTTTTTGTGTTAAAATTATCTGATAGTTTTGGTTTGATTGGTGGGAATCTTTCAAAGTCAGGATATATTGCATTTTCTTCACACAAATAGATTTTATTCATCACAGATCTGAACCTATATCCTCTAGTAGTTAGAACAACTAGATAAGCTATATCCATGTTATTTATTTTATAATCTCTTTTTACAATGTTAATTCCTTCAGCAGTATCAATTTGAGTTTTTGCGTCACCGAAGCATTCGGTTTGATCCAAAACATTAGGAATAACATGCGCTAGATTTGTTAGAAAGTATTGATTAGGCTTGTTATAAAAATCTGTAAAATTTCTTAAAATCTGTGCATTGGCATCTTTTTCAGGTAGTACCATACTGATGAAATAATCCAATCTTTCTATATAACTCATTCGGACAATGAAAACAATATCATCAATTACTGAGAATTTCATCCCACATTTTCAGGTCTTCTTTAGCTTGTTTAGGATCAAGTTTAGCAATGATAAAACCTGTGTGAACAAGAACATAATCTCCAACATCTAGAGGTTCTTCTAAAAGGGAAGTATCAGCTTCTCTTCTCACTCCAGTAATGTCAACCATTACTCTGGTTCCTTCAAGAAGTTCTGTAACCAAACCTGGGATTGCTAGACACATATATCTCACGCTTTTCTTTTTCTAGATGTAATTAACTCTTTTTATTCGGCAATTATTATTCCCAAATAATCTCTTCGTAAGTTGCAGCAACATTGCAAGTTCCCTCATGACTAACCATGCACGCTCCGATAGGATGATCTGGTCTGCATGTTTTGTTGAATAATTTGCATTGATGGGGTTTAGATTTACCAATAAGTATCTCGTCACAGATACAACCCCCATGTAAATCTGTTACTGGAAGCTCAGGAATATCATATTTCTTCTTGGCATCAATATGAGCATATTTATCACTGATTTCATGCCCAGTTTTTGGAAAGACACCAAGCCCTCTCCATCGAGCGTCAGATAAAACATAAGCTTCATCCATGGTTCTAAGTGCTGTTGTATTGCCTTCATATCTGACCCATCGACCATAAGTATTATCTACAATAGGTGTTTCTTCGTTTATCTGTTTAGTTAAAGAGAGAATGCCCATTAAAATATCAACAGGTTCAAATCCTGCAATAGAAACGGGAAAGTTGTATTTCTCAGGTATGAATTCATAAGGCTTTGTTCCTATTATTGTAGAAACATGACCAGGTGCCAAATAACCATGAAATTCTATATCATCTCTTTGAAGAAGTAATTCCATCGCTGGGGGAATTACTTTGTGTGATGAGTATATGCTGAAATTAGATAAATTGGTTCGAATAACTTCAGCTGCTGTAACACAAGAGGTTGTCTCAAATCCAACACTGAAGAAGATGACGTCTTGCTCTGGTGTTTTTTCTGCTAGTTTTATTGCATCAGATACTCCATAAACTACGCGAACATCTACTCCCCTTCCCTGAGCTTGATAAAGTGATTCAGTAGAACCAGGGACTCTCATCATATCACCAAAAGTAGTTATAATGACGTTGTGGTTGTCAGCAATCCAGAGAACTTCATCAACATCTTGAGCAGAACTCACACAAACAGGACAGCCGGGCCCTGCAATTAGATCAATGTTTTTCGGTAGAAGGGATCTTAATCCTGCTTTGACCAAATCATGTTCATGTGTTCCACATACATGCATGATCTTCGTTTTTTCCTTTCTTTTCTCTGACTCGTATTTGATTTTGGAGATTAATGCATCAACTACTTTTTTATCTCTATAGGCTTTTGTTGGCTCTGACATTTCCTCTGAATCCAATATTGTTTTCTATGATTCGCAAAAAACATACGATTAAATAACTTCTTCTCTTGAACAAAATGTTGGGTGATTTGAAATCACTCCTGTTGTTTCTGAAATTCTTCTGGTATATCTATTTCAAATGTGCAGAGCAAAGCTCCTGATAACGCAGTTTCAACTGGTTCTACTTTTACTGGTTGATCAAAGATTATCTCCCAATATTGCATAATAAAACCAGCACTGCAATGACAGAAATTGGATGAGATTTCTTTTTCTTCACCTTTCTTCATTGCACCACGAACCCAAGAACAATAACAACTATAGTATCTTTTCATTTTTTCATCATCAGTAGATAGATGTCTTTTTACTTGATAGGGGATCTTTGTTGTAATAATCTTATTTCCTTCCCTTTTTCCTGGACTTATTGTTGGATTGTTTTTTACAAACTCAACTACATTTTTGTCTATATATTGAGCGTATTCTAAAGTTCCTTCTTTTTGGTGTTTTTCAAGTCGTTCAATTAACTCTGTTCTTTTTAGACTTAGAAATTTATCGATGCCATTTAGTCTATAGAAATCCTCTCTGTCCTTTTTGATGGGTTCAATAGGACGACCATGCAAGCAAGGAGCTAATAATTTTATTGCTTTTTCCTCTCCAATTTTAGCTTCCATTCTTTTCATTATTTCTTCTGTGAAAGCAGGTTTTTTATCAGGATGAATCCCTAAAGGTGGAATGTCAAGATTGCTAAAAATTTCCTCACGGATTTCTTCTCTGAACTCATCTCCAATTCTCAGATACAAGTTATCCATTGCATTGTATGCTTCAGCGATATCTATAATTTCAATAATGTGGTCATAATTTTCAATAAAATTAGAATAACTAATTAATGCTCTTAATAGTTCTAGAATTTTTTTATTCTCTTTTCCAACAAGATATTCGGTATATTCAATTATTTTCCCCTCAGGTATTGAATCAATACTAATACTTTCTTTATTAAGAAATTCTTGGAATTCTTTTAGTAAAACAAAATATTCTTGTACTTCTTTTTCGTCGATTTTATTTTCTAATAAATAATCTCTGAAACCTTCTTCATTCATTCTTGTTCCTCTTATTATGAGCTTGGTAGTTTTATTCTATCTGAAAACCAGATTATTCAAACAATTATAATTGTTTTCCGATTACTCATTTTTTACTATTCTTGATTCTTTCAATTAACAATTCAGCAAATTCCTC
>JAGLTB010000009.1 GCA_023270155.1 Candidatus Heimdallarchaeota archaeon
TGAGCAATCATTTCTTTCGGAAAGATTGAAATTGCTCCTGGAATTTCTTTCATATCTGCAGCATCAAGTACAATGATTCGATTAGGTGCTAGATTCGCTATTTTACCCAGGAAGTGTTCTGGAACTCTTTCACAATAGAAAATTGATACCCAATCTGGTAGATTAGCTTCTTGTAGAATTTCAGTAATATAGAGACCAACACCATCATCACCATTATCCTTGTTTCCAACACCTAATATAGCTAACTTGTTTGTGTCAGCTAAGAAGTTATCAATTGTTTGGATAAACTCTTCAGTGAATTGGTCATCGTCGTATTGTGTCATCTAAATCGAAACCTTACTATCACTTCATAAATTCTTCTTTTTTGTTGTATTGATGAGAAGTATATGGATGATTCCCAAACAACCTAAAATAGCAATACTTAAATTCATTTGATGGGTCTCAATAACTACTTAACTGAACCGGTAGCAAGGACTAGCCGGGGGGCCAGGGCTACCCTACACTGGAAATGCTCTATATGCCAGGGTGAATACTAACGCTGCGGTATCGTTGAGGTTGATACGCCTTGCCTAGATAGCATCGAAGCGTCGACCCACAGGATTGTGTATTCTGGAGGCGGTTTCAGAGGAAACCGTAAGAAAGGATAAGGTCAAAATGGGTCAGGCACGGAAGTGAGCAGCTCTAAGATCAATATGTGATGCTTGTGATAATCGGCGTGGAGCTTAAAGGCATGAAACGGCTTCTGATTCGGTAACAAACGTTAGGTCCCTATAAACGATTCAGTTACACTAATTTTTTCTTAACTAGTAATACTAAAACAACTGAACACGTTTTGCAAAAAATAAAAAGAGGATGTGAAATTCTAATAGGTTTCACATAAAAGTTCAAAGTAATTGTGTGGGTGACTACAGCATGGACATGTGTGTGGAGGTTCATCTCCTTCATGGACATAACCACATTTTCTACAGACCCATCTAACTTTCTCATCTTTTTTGAAAACAGTCTTTCCTTCTACTTGTTCTAAGAGCTTTTTGTACCTTTCTTCATGATGTTCTTCTGCTACACCAATTGCTCTTAAACGATTTGCAACCTTTGGAAATCCTTCTTTTTCTGCAATATCTGCAAATTCAGGATACATGATGGTGTTTTCATAGTGTTCACCTGCAATTGCAGCTTTGAGGTTAGCAATTGTATTATCTAAAACGAGTGGAGCTGCAGCTTCAACAGTTATTTCATCATCATCTAATTTTATTTTCTTCCTAACTTGTTTCATCATCTGGAAATTCCATTTAGCATGCTCTCTTTCATTGTCAGCTGTAACTAGAAATATGTCTGCTATTTGTTCAAAGCCTTCTTTTTTAGCTACTTTTGAATACATTGTATAACGATTTCT
>JAGLTB010000010.1 GCA_023270155.1 Candidatus Heimdallarchaeota archaeon
TCAAACCAATCATTCAAAAGTACATTCGCTGTTTTTCTTCCTATACCTGGTAATTGAGTTAATTCTTTAATGGAGGTGGGAACTACGGAGTTATGTTCATCGATCAGTTTTTGAGACATATCTTTAATGAATTTAGCTTTGTTTTTGTAAAGACCAACCTTTGCGATTGCTTTTTCAATTTCATCTAGGGAAGCAGATGCGAAATCTTGAGGAGAAGGAAAGCAGGAGAATAAATCTTTAGTTACGGAATTAACTTGTTTATCTGTGCTTTGAGCGCTTAAAATTGTAGCTACTAGTAGCTGATAAGGAGAAATATAATTAGCTAAACCACCTTTAAACCTAGGATAATAATCTTCCAAAAGTTCTAGAATTATCTGATTCGTTTCATTTGATACATTACTCATTGAAGTTGGTGACTTTGAGCTCATTTTATACTTTTTGAAGGAAGCGTCACAATAATATGCATTTTTGTAAATTATGAATATTTAAGAAATAAATTTGGTATCTACCATGGATTGATGTATTTATTTTACCAGAGTAAAATAGATGCGAATTCCTTTTTTTCTTTATTCAATTAATGACATAAATAAAAGTCAGATAGGATTAACACAATATATTTAAAGCAAAATAAACAAAGAAGAGTATAGAAAAAGGACAGTGATAGGGGAAAGGCTATGGCTGCAGGACAAAGAAAAATATTCAAGATAACACTGCTGGGAGACGGAGCAGTAGGGAAGACAAGTCTAAGGAAAACATATCTAGGAGAGGGATTCAAAGACGGATATTCAATGACGATTGGCGCTGATTTCGCTGTTAAGCGTTTACGTATTGATGACCAAGATTTCGTTGCTCAAATCTGGGATCTTGCAGGACAACAAAGATTCTCAGCTGTTCGTGAAGTTTACTACCGGGGCACTTCTGGTTGTCTCTTAGTTTTTGACATCTCACGCCGTTCCAGTTTTGAAAACATTCCTTCTTGGATTGCTGAACTTCTTAAGAACAATAGTAATCGTGTAGTTCCTATCGTCCTCATTGGAAATAAATCCGATTTAAGGTCTACAGCTAAAGATCCAATCATGCGTGAGCAAGCTGAAGAATATGCACGCTCTCTTTCTGCTTGGTCTGGTTTTACTGTTCCTTACATTGAAACTTCAGCCAAAACTGGAGAAAATGTTGATGAGGCTTTCAAGACCTTATTAAAAAACATAGTTCTTTTCTATGAGAAGCTTTATGCACAACAATAAACATTTTAGCTTCTTTTTATTCTTCATTTTTTGCTATCTTTACATTCATGGTAACTTCATTAAATGCTGGATGTAAAGAAACGGTTTCATCTTCATTTACTTGTAGTATTCTCATTTGTTCTAGCTCCATTATATATTTTCGAGTTTGAGATAATGATACTCCCAGAACAAAAGAGAGTTGTATTGGTGCTATAACTCCCATCCTTCTAAGTAAATTGATAATATTGAATCGAGGATCGGTTGTTACTAATCTCTCGAATACTTCTTTTTGGTTTTCCCATAGTTTTCTTTCTACATTAATCTCTTCCATTTTGTCTTTAAGATCCTTCTTTTCTGCTTCAATCGCTACTAATTGATCCGATAGTTCGTAAATCAGTGATTCTCTCTCATCTAAAAGAAGCTTCAACATCTCCTTTTCTCTCCCCCAATCTCCTGTTTCTATGGATTCACCAGCAGTTTTTATGTTTGGAGTTTCCATAAACTCTCTCACTTCTTCTGTAAGGGTTCGATCTCTTTGTGATGAAACAGACATCATACTCGAGAGGAAATTAAATAATCTAAAAAATTCTGATTTCATTTCCGAAATTATTTGTTCAGAGGAGTTTTCCAATAACTCGTTAACATACTCAAGCGCTGGTGATAATTCTAGTGTTGAGGTTTTCTTCTTATTAAGAGATTGGAAAATACCCTTGCTTTCTTTTTGAGTAGATTGAAAATTATCTTTGATTTCTTTTACTTCTTCTGATAGTTTTGATATCTCTTCTGCTATTTCTTGAAATTCTTCAGGTTCCTCTGATTCATTCTCCTCTCTTTCTTCCATTGTTATCAACTATATTTTTGCTGTTGATTCTATTTTGAAACCTTCTGCTTCCGAAGGAGTTATCTCCAAGTTTTCACTAATGTAAGCTACGCCCATCAGTTTTGTTATCGCAAAATTATCTCTGATTCTGCTTCCTACTGTACTTCTAGAGAAGTAGAAAATTCCCTGTGCAGCATTCATTATAATTCTTTCTGCAACTGGGTCAAGAACACCTTGTGGTAACAAAAAGAAATGAACACCTTCAATTTGCTCAAAAGACATGATTGAGTTCTTTAGAAAGGTTATAAGTGCATTAGAATCTTCATCTAATCGATCTTCTTTCATCCATAAGAGATCATCAAAAACACTGAAACATTTCTTGTTTTGTGTTTCTTTTACATGAAGCATTCTCTCAATTACTTTTTTTACATATGTTTTGCGTCGAACTTCAATCTTACCTAATTTGAGTGCTGATGCCATAGCTGAACTCGATAAATCAAACATATTCTCAAAATACCAGTTTTTACCTTCAAAAGGTTTAACATCCCATTCATATGCTTGAAAAGATCGCAAAACATGGCTATATGGACGCCCACTGTGCACATAGAAAATGATATTTTCTTCAGATTGTTGAGCCCAATTCAATAAAATTCTTTGAACAAAAAGAGTAGGAATTACTGTATCAGATGGATAACTAACTAAAATAAGGGATCCTTTTGGTAATCCTCTTCTATTCGATAACTCCATACCAAGTTTTTGATCAAGTGATCTTATTCCAGTTAATATTAGTTCTCCTCTTGAATCTACGGTAGGCTCTTTTTTCCCTATTCTATCAATTCCTCCTTTTGAAGCATCTGAATCCATCAACATTCCTCAATAATAAATGGTTCTTTAAAATTGTTCTAGTTCTCGCAAAGCAAGTTCTAAATCGGAAATAAACTCATCCTGTACTTTCTTTTCTTCAACTACAACAGGTTGTTGTGCAGCAGGTATTGGTTGAACTTCTGGAGGAGGTACAGGTTTAGCTTCCACATCTAAAATGTTCCTTACTTTTTCTGCAGCAATTTTCATGGTTCTTCTTACCATTCCAAGTGCAACTCCAGTATCAGTAATAAGGCATAATACTGTACTGCCACAGCTTGCAACTAATATTAACCCATCTTGAAATTCAGATATGATTATATCTAGTTCTGCTAGCCCAACATTTTGACCTTGCTGTTCACTAGCTAAATATACTGCACTTGCGATAGCGCCTAAGGCTTCTGTCTCGAATTCATCGAAAGCAAATCGAGAAGAATAAGCTAGTGTTAATCCTGTTTTATCTGCTAATATAACATGATTGATATTAGCGTCACTTGTAATAATTTCATGTAGAATTGTATTTATTTGGTCAGCACCATACAAACAAATCACCGAGTACGATTTGAAGTCTCTATATGTCTAATTTGTGCTTACACTATTTAAAGATTTCAACATTGGTATATGCAATTTTCTGTTGCAAGGAACTTTTTTAAATTACTTCAATAATTTGGATTTATGGTAAAAATTATCTTTCCTGTAATTATTTTAAACTTCAAAAACTATATTCAATCGTTAGGAGAAAATGGTTTAAAACTAGCGAAGATTGCGGAAAAAGTTGCAAAAGAAACTAGTACAGAGATTATTGTTTGTCCTCAAACTACAGATATTAGACTAATATCTGAATCTGTAGAGATACCAGTCTTTTCTCAGCATGTTGATGCTAATGAGCCCGGTAGCTTCACAGGGAACAACTTGATTGAAGCTATTATCGAGAGTGGAGCTTCTGGAACACTTGTTAACCATTCAGAGCATAGATTAAGCTTGGATAAAATTGAAGGAATAATTAAGCGTGCAAAAAATCTAGATTTCATGACTTGTATTTGCTCAAACAATCTTCAAGTTAGTCGAGCTGCTGCAGCGTTATCTCCAGAAGCTTGTGCAATGGAACCTCCTGAATTAATTGGAAGCGGAGTATCTGTTACAACAAAACCAGAATTAGTAGAAAAAACAATATCAGCTATACTTGAGACGAATCCAAGTGTAAAACCCCTGGTTGGTGCAGGTGTTTCAACTGCAAAAGATGTTTCGGAAGCTATAAAACTTGGTTCGGAAGGAGTATTGTTAGCTTCTGGATTTGTTAAATCAAAAGAACCGAAGGAAGTTTTATTTGATATGGCAAATGCTCTTTTGGAAAATAATTAGAGGAAGAAATTTGCTAAAGAAAATTCTACTCAAGTTTCTTCCACATAGTTTTTTCTGCCTGTTTCATTTGAGTTAAGATCCCAACTTCTTCCATCTTCTCCAAGGTCTTGATGAATTCTTCCTTCGATAAAGGAGGATTTCCTTGTTTCAATGCTGCAAATTGACATGAAGCAAAAATAGCATCTTCGTACATGAATTTTGCAGACCCAAAAGACTCCAAAATTAAATCTTGGTTTGGTAGGTCTATCGCTTTTGCTTTGGGTGCAGTCTGTGGCACTGCTTTGGGAGCAGCTTGTGGTTCTGCTTTGGGAGCAACTTTTTCTACTTTCCCCGTTTTTGAAATTATTTGTTCTGCTATCAAATCACTTAAGCTTTTACCCTCAGTTTTTTCTCCAAATCCATATAATTCGGCTAACCAATAAGAAGCATGTGAAATAAAAACTTCTACAGATTCAAAATTGCCTTCGTCAACTAATTTTTGGAGATAATCTAACAGACCTTCGGGTATATTTATTTCAAGAGTTTTCATTTGTATAACTCCTTTATTCTAATTATTAAATAATTGAGATACATTTAATATTTGTGATAATTTTTTTCGGATTAACGGCGTCCTATAAGGTTTTCTATCATATGTGTTGACACATCTAAGCCGTCTCAATCAGTCATTCGCCAAAAGAGAAGTAGTAAATATTAAGTTAAATTTTTCTATTGTGTGATGTCAAAAATTAAATTGATGCTTTTCGTCCTCTTTTATATGTTGTAAAACCACATTTACCACAAGTTTGACGATCTTTGTGTTCAGCCATATATACTGAATCTCCACAGCGTTCGCATACCTTCTTCTTTCTCACAATCTTGCCATCTTTGACTTCGTATCTTTTATGTACAGAACTCATTTTCTCACCAAGTTACTCCTGTTTTTCTTCCTTCCCTATCCCAGATCGTTTGAGCAGATAACCTCTTTCAACGGCTTTCGCCCTTTCAGCACTTTCGTAGGCATGAACTAGAGCTGTGCTTACTCCCATACCATATTTTGCTTCCAATTTAATCAGAACTACTTGATTTCTTGCTTTATTCAGTAAAGCTGATATTCTATTTAGAAAATCATCTCGTGTTGGAACAGCTTCCCCATGGTGTTCTACTTGAACTTCAATTTCTGTTCTATCCAGTAGCTTATTTTCAGTTTTCTTAACTATATCGATTTTCATCAACTTTCACCATTCTAAGTAATAGTTGTTTTGCTTTTTGCTTCATTTCTTTAGTGACCGTCACTAATACTACACCTTCATTAGGTTGTCCATATAAGACTTTTGAATTGTAAGGTGCTTCTATTATCGCTGGTAGTACCAGCAAATCCTCTTCGCCCGTTATTTTTATAATGATTTTGTTATCATCCTTTTTTATTGCGAAATTAATTTTATTCCAGGCTGCTTGTGTAATCGATCCTGCAGGATTTTCTGCTACTTCTTGCTCGAAAAGAGAATAATCTTGTTTCTTTATCTTTTTTCTCTGTACTTGTTCATCAATTATTGCTAAATCTGGAACAACAGAGCTGTTTAGAAGAGTTTCAGTAACCACGTCACCTACAGTTATTATTTTTGGTATTGATTCATCTTTGGATATTTGACGAATAATATTTTCAATATCTTTTTTTTCGCAAAATAGTTCATCTAAAGGTTCTTTGAAATACTTTCTTTGATTTTCAGGCAGAACATAATTCTTATTGCCCTCAAAACCCAAATTTTTCACCGAACTCGTAGAGCATAATGGCCTTTCTTGCTTATTTTCATCCTTTTTGCTACATCACTATCTTCCGGTTTTAAAATAAACACTACACCTGTATATTCAGAAGACAAATCTTGTGTTTTACAGATTGGACACATATTAGCTGTTTTTTCTACAATAAGATGACATATTCTACAGGCTTTTGACATTAGGATGCCTCCTTCGCTGAAGTGCCAGATTTCTTAAGATCATCTTTCCATTCATCTATCCACTCAAAAGCACCCAAAGAATTCTGACGCATAGTTAACCCTACTCTTATTGCGGATTTACCGATGCTGACAGCAATTATTCTTGCACGAACTCGTGTATTCACAAGTAAATCTCGCTTGGATTTATCTCCTCTTAAAACAGCATTCTTAGGGATATACCTGAAGTAATCGTCAGCTATTTGAGAAACGTGACAAAGTGCATCTATTGTACCTATCCTGATAAAAGCCCCAAAATCAACACATTCCACTACTTCTCCTGTAACTACTTCACCTATCTCAGGAAGATAACATAATAATTCAAAATCTGTTTCATAATATGCTCCACCATCACCTGAGATTAATTTTCCCTGATAGATTTTGTTAATATCAGTAACAGCGACAATGAAACCTAAATCTGGATCGATCTTTCCCTCGAAACTCTGCCTAGCTATTTCCGCTAGAACTAGGGAAAGATTCTCATCAAATTTGTTGGGTGGAACTCTTAATGTATCCCTAACTTTTACTGTATAATACACGATGATAACATCTCACAAATTTCTACATTGCTGGTTCAGTCCTATTATTTTTAAACATACTTATAGCAAAGATTTTCTTCATATCTTAAGAGATAGGAGCAATTTCATTGCTTTCAAATTACAATATTTGGTAAATCAGCTGAAATCAATATTTTTGAGATATGAAAAATCTCGAAAATTATTATTAATAAAGAAACTTAAAAACCTCATAGTAAGAACACTTACATAGTCAGTATTATTATTCGTAGATGAGAGATAATGAGTGAAAAAAAGCCCTCTGCAGGAGAGGAAAAAACATCTTCAACTGGAAAAAGTAAAAAAACCACAGAAGAAAATAAGATTCGTCAACCAGTTGTTAATATTGGAACAATTGGACATGTTGATAATGGAAAATCAACGTTAGTTCAGGCACTTACAGGAAAATTTCCTGATGATCACTCTGAAGAATTAAAAAGAGGAATTTCTATCAGACTTGGATACGCTGACACTGAATTCCGTAAATGTCCAAAATGTCCAGAACCTGAAGCATATACTATAGAAAAAACATGTCCAAAGTGTGGTAAACCTTCGGAATATCTTAGGAGAGTTTCATTTGTTGATTGTCCAGGACACGAAGTTTTAATGGCAACTCTACTCTCTGGTGCAACTTTAATGAATGGCGCAATACTTCTGATTGCAGCAAATTCTAGATGCCCTCAGCCACAAACAAGAGAGCATCTTGCAGCAATGGATATTTTGAAAATCCCTAATATCGTTATTGCTCAGAATAAGATTGAACTTGTAACAGAAGAAGAAGCAAAAAGGAATTATAAAGAGATACAGGAATTTATTAAAGGTACTATTGCAGAAAATGCACCAATTGTACCAATAAGTGCTATGCATAAAGCAAATTTGGATGTTTTAATTTGCGAGATGGAAAAAAATATTCCAACACCTGATTTTGATAAAGAAAGTCCATTAGAAATGTATGTTGCTCGATCTTTCGACATAAATAGACCAGGTACTAAACCTGATAAGTTGAAAGGGGGAGCATTGGGTGGTACAATTATTAGAGGGCAAATAAATGTAGGAGATGAGATTGAGATAGTTCCTGGCATCTCTATAAAGAAAGGGAATAAAACAGTTTATTCACCAATTACAACAAAAGCTGTTAGTATATCGATAGGTGAACAAGGACTTGTAAAGAGTGCTCATTCTGGAGGATTAGTAGGACTGGGAACAGAGTTAGATCCTTCGTTAGTTAAAGCAGATAAAATGTCAGGAAATATAATTACAACACCAGGAAATGCACCACCTATCAGAACCGATCTTGAACTCTCTTTTCATCTCATGGAACATGTTGTAGGTTCAGAAGAGATAACAAAGGTCCAACCTTTAGCTCAAGGAGAGACATTGATGTTGAATGTTGGCACCGCTAAAACAGCGGGTGTCATTACAGAAATCAGAGGGGGAAAGGCAAAGGTAAGACTAAGCCGAGAAGTAGCAGCACCTACAAATAGTAAAATCGCTATATCCAGGAAGATTGCAGGTAGATTCCGTTTAATAGGAGTAGGCGAGATCTTAGAAAATTAAGGAGGTTTTGCATGTTAGTTATACTTGATTCTAGCATGTTAATGTTACCTTTAGAAAAGAAAATTAATGTTTCTCTCGAGTTGGAAAGATTACTACCCGTTTCTTTTGAGATAGTTATTCCTAAAATTGTTGTTTGTGAACTAGAGAGAATCATGAGAGATTCCCCACCTTCTACACAAAGAAAAGCGAAACTTGCTTTAGAACTGGCAAATAAATATAGAATACTGGATTCCAATACAGAAGGATTAGCTGATGATGAACTTGAGAAGTTAGCCATTGAGAACAATTCTATTGTAGCTACCAACGATTCAGAATTGCGATCAAAACTTAGGGAAAAGGGTGTTGCAGTTATTACATTGCATGGAAAGAATAAACTAGCTTTATTTGGTTACATAGATGGTTAATTTTCAAGAAATTAGTTTGTTGGAAAATGAAGTTACTAGCAAAAATTTTAATTATATAATAATAATCAATTCTATGCTTATTATCAAAAATGATAATTAATTGCATAAATATCTATTACAGAGATATAAAAAGGTCATCTGAATGGAAATAAAAAAACTCTTTCCTGAAATAGAAGAAATAGGAAATGAAGAACTGAAAATAAAAGTAATTAGAGCTCTTGAAAAAGCGATTAATAAAGGGGGATGGAAAGAAGAAGATCTTCATTTGATTCCTTTTACATTATTAATTCCTGAATTAATTGGAAAAAATTCAATCCCAAAAATATCTATAATCAAACATATTCGAGCTGTAACACAAATGTGTATTGCTACCTATGAGAGATACGCTATGCTTGGATTAGGAGATAAGTTAAACAAAGATGAGTTAATTGCTGGTGGTTTACTACATGATGTTGGCAAATTCGTTGAGTATGAAAGGGATGAAACAGGAAAAATCATTCAAAATAAGGAAGGAAAATACATTCGTCATCCTGCAATGGGATTGGAACTAGTCTCCGAATTTAATTTACCGCTCATTGTACGTCAAGCTATAGTTTTCCACAGCAAAGAAGGAGACAAAATTCCCAGATTAACAGAAGTGGAAATTATTCATCGTTGTGATTTTCTTTGTTTTGCTCCAGTTAAACAAATATACGAAGATAAATAATAAAAGTGTAGATTATGAGTAAGAAGTATAAAATTGCAGTGCTCCCAGGAGATGGGATAGGAAAGGATGTTACAGATGCAGCAATGAAAGTTCTCGATGCTGTCGGATTTAGTGAAATAGCAGAATATACTTGGGGAGACATAGGTTGGGAATTCTGGAAAACAGAAGGTAATCCATTACCTGATAGAACAATTGAATTGTTGAAACAATCAGATTGTTGTCTGTTTTCTGCTATTACTTCAAAACCCAAAGAAGAAGCACAAAAAGAGTTAGCTCCTGAATTACAAGGAAAAGGATTAGTTTATTCTAGTCCAATAGTGAAACTAAGACAATTGTTCGATTTGTATGTTAATTTACGTCCGTGCAAAGCTTATCCTGGCAATCCTCTCAACTTTAGAGATGACTTAGATCTTGTGGTTTTTCGTGAGAACACTGAAGGTCTATATGTTGGTATAGAATTTCATCCAGTTCCAGAAGATGTGATGAAAACCTTAGTTGATAATCATCCAAAAGCTGCTCGTTTTGCAGAGGCAAACCTAGATGATGTTGCTATTTCCACACGAATTTTCACCAGAAAAGGTGTAAGAAGAATTCTTAAGGCTAGTATGGATTATGCAAAAGAGTTTGATTATCCTACTGTTACTGTGGTTGAAAAACCCAATGTTATCAGAGAAACTAGCGGGTTGATGATACGTGAAGCTCGTAAGCTAATCAAAGAATATGAAGGAAAAGAACTTTGGGAAACAAATATTGATGCAATGTGTATGTGGTTGGTTAAGAATCCACAAAATTATGGTGTTCTAGTTGCTTCCAATATGTTTGGTGATATTGTTTCAGATTTATGTGCTCAATTAGTTGGTGGTCTAGGTTTTGCATGTTCCGGTAATATTGGAGATAATTTAGCTGTATTTGAGCCCAGCCATGGCTCCGCTCCAAAATATATAAGTATGAATAAAGTCAATCCTATCGCACAGATTTTATCAGCAAAGATGATGCTGGATTGGCTTGGAGAAAAAGAGATGGCTACGAAAGTTGAAGATGCAATTGCAACTGTTATCGCTGAAGGAAAGGTTAGAACATATGATATGGGCGGATCTTCCACAACTTCAGAGATGGCAGAAGAGATCTGTGAGAAACTGTTAAACCCTTAGCCTGAGAATTGTAATCAATTGCAGAATTGTTTGAATATAAAGAAGAGTAATCACATAGAGATATCCTTATTACCATCTTTCTAATGGTGAAATTGGGTGAAATGAAGGGCTTCACATTTATAGAGAAGATAATTAAATCCCATGCTAATGTGGCAGATTACGAGATTTGTCCGGGTAATATTGTATGGGTCAATCTTGATCTCGTAACTGCAAGAGATTACGCTGGACCTCAAGTTATAGATCTATTTCAAGAAAATTACCAAGATGCCCAAACTTTCGATAATGAAAGAATTATTTTTACTCCTGATTGTTATCCCTATGGTAATGATCCCAAACATGCAATAGATCAAGAAAAAATAAGAGTATTCGCTAAAAAACACAACATTCGTGTCACTGATTTAGGATCGGGTATTGGTTCTCATCTTCTGTTTCGCAGAGGATTTTCAAAACCTGGTGACATAGCTTTTGGAGCTGATAGTCATTATAACATTCTAGGAGCTTTAGGAATTCTGGGGCAGGGAGCAGGAGATGTGATGCTAGCTTTTGCAATGAAAACAGGTAAATCGTGGATTAAGATTCCGGAAACTGTAAAAATAGAGTTAAAAGGAGAATATATTTGGCCAACAACTTCAAAGGATTTAGCTTTGTATGTCCTAAAGCAATTGCATGATTATGGTATCACAGGACAAGCTGTAGAGTTTTATGGAGATATGATCTCAAAACTAAGCATCGAGGATCGTATAACTCTGTGCTCATTAATCACTGAAGCTTCAGGAGTGATAGGCTTTATTCCTCCCGACGAAGTGACTGCAGAATTCTACAGAAAACAAAATATTGAGATAGAATTATTATCAGCAGATGAAAATGCAAATTATGTTTCTGAACTTACAATTAATATTCAAGATTTAGGATTATATGTTGCATGCCCTCCTCATCCACATAATGTAAAGTCAATAGAAGAGGTCTTAGGAATCCCAATTAATTCAATAATAATAGGATCTTGTACAAATGGAACAATAGCAGATATTCGGGAAGCTGCCAAAGTTTTAAAGAATCAAAAAATTAGTCCTGAAGTACGGTTAGGAATAGTTCCAGCAACTCGCGAAGATTTTGTTTCCGCTCATAAAGAAAACACCATGACAGTTATTCTCGATGCTGGAGGTAATTTCTTTGGAGCAGGTTGCGCAACATGTGCCAAAGGACAATATGGTTTAACGGGAGGAGAAACAGCTGTTACTATGACAACAGGCAACCGCAATACACAGGGAAAAATCGGACCTGCTGATGTCTATTTAGCAAGTCCTGTCGTGGCTGCATCAACAGCAATTGAAGGAAAAATTGCTCTACCTAAATTAAGAGATGATTGAATGGGTAAAGAAAAAATAAGTGGAAAGGCAAAACTAGTGAAAGTTGATGATATTGATACAGATCAAATTTTCCATCAATCCCTTTTAACTATACATGATCCACAAGAAATCAAACAACATATTTTTGGAAATTTGGAAGGTTATGAGAATTTTGCAAAGGAAAATCATGAAAATAGGATTTTGGTTGTTGGGAAAAATTTTGGAAAGGGTTCTACTAGACAACAGGCCGTAACTGGTTTTCTTGCACACAAAATCAAAGCCATCATTGGTGTGTCTTTTGGTCCGATTTACTATAGTAATGCTGTAAATGCAGGATTGTTACTTGTTGAAGCCCCTGGTATTTTGGAATTTTTAATTGATGATTTTGATGTTTTAGAAATTGATGTTAAGAAAGCAACAATCTTGAACGTTGACAAAGGAAACGAGATAAAATGCAATCCAATTCCAAAACCTGCTTTGGATATTATGGAAGCAGGTGGTTTATTGAAATTAGGGGATAAGATGTGAGGGTATAAAATGACTGGAAAGACTTATTCAGAAAAACTGTTTTCATTCAAAACTGAACAATCTGTAAGTGCAGGAGACATAGTTTTTGCAGAACCAGACCTAATCTTATCTCATGATAATTCAGCATCTATTTACAAAACATTTCAAAAAATGGGTGGCACAAAAATCAAATATCCTAATCGTTTGGTTATTGTTCTAGATCATGATTCACCTCCAACTAGTGTTACTATTGCTAACGATCATAAGACCATTAGAGAATTAGTAAAGAATCAAAATATTGTAAATTATTATGATGAAGGGATGGGAATATGTCATCAACTGATGTCAAATCACGCACTACCAAACATGCTCATTGTAGGTTCTGATTCCCATACTTGTACAAGTGGTGCCTTTACAGCTTTTTCAGCAGGAATTGACAGAACTGAAACTGCTGGATTATGGTTGACAGGCAAAACATGGTTCAGAGTACCTGAAACAATAAAAATTGAACTTAAAGGAAAACTTCCGCCCGGTGTTTACGCAAAAGATATTGCATTATACATCATGAATTCTATTGGTGCTGCTGGAGCATTATACAAAGTTATAGAGTTCCATGGAGAAGGAGTAAAAAACCTAACTATCTCTGAACGCATGACACTAGCTAATTTAGCTTCAGAGATGGGTGCTAAAACAGCAATTTTTCCACCTGATGTAATTCTAGTTGATTGGTTAAAAAAGAAACACAATAACGAGGATATCATTTCAGAAGAAGATCTGATTTGGTCAGACGATGATGCTATTTTTAGTCAAGATCTTACTGTTACTCTTGACAAGTTAGAACCTCTTATTGCGATTCCTCATCAGGTAGATAATGCTCAATTTATAAGTGATGCAGATGGTATACTCATTCATCAGGCTTTTCTTGGCACTTGTACAAACGCTCGATTAGATGATTTGACTATAGCAGCATCAGTATTGAAAGGCAAAAAAGTAAAAGAGGGGGTTGTCTTCCTCGTAGCACCGGCTTCTCAAGAAATTTATCTTCAGGCTATAGAGAATGGTATTATTCAAACACTAGTAAAAGCAGGAGCAACAATTCTTTCTTGCAGCTGTGGTCCATGTTTAGGGAAGGGACAAGGAATTCCTGCAGATGGATGGAACATTATATCAACTGCAAATAGAAATTTTCTAGGAAGAATGGGAAACAAAAATTCTTCAATATATTTAGCATCTCCTGCCACTGTAGCAGCATCTGCAATTGCAGGTAAAATAGTGGATCCTAGAGAATACCTTTCAATTAGTATCAAAGATACAGAAAAGCAAATAGAGCTCCAACCGAGAGCTTTGGAAACAAAAGCCCTTGGCATTACATCTGAAGACGATAGGAACAACCAAAATGTTTGGAATTACAGCGATATAAACGATTTTAATACAGATCTAATGTTTGCTGGAGGTTTAACTTATGACATAAAATCATCGGATGGTGAAAAAATAGTACCTCATTTGTTCAAGGGTCTTGATGAGACTTTTGCGTTGAGAGTTAAAACGGGAGATATTGTTATTGGAGGAGAAAATTTCGGATGCGGTTCTTCAAGAGAACATCCTGCAGTAGGATTAGCAACCGCAGGTGTGAAAGCAGTCATTGTTAAATCAGTCTCGAGAATTTTCTATAGATCAGCTATTAATCAGGGATTACCAATAATTGTACATCCAGAATTTGTAGACAATTTTAATGAAAATGAATCAATATCTATCGATTTGGAAAATGGAAGAATAACTAACGGAAAACATGTTTTCCTCTTCCCCAAACTACCAGAAGAACTTCTTGAGATTTTTAATGCAGGAGGTTTAATCAAACACTATCAAAAACAACATTCAGAATAGAGGGAAAAAAATGAGATTATATGAATACGAAGCTAAACAAATTTTTGAGAAATTTGGTCTAATAATTCCAGAGCAAATTGCTATAGTCAAGAATATTGAGCAGTTAAATGATCTTTCAATATCCTATCCAATTATGATCAAAGCGATGGTATTGATAGGAGGACGAGGTAAAGCGGGTGGGATTAAAAAGGCTGAAAACATTGATGAGACAAAGAAAATCATCAGCGAAATGCTCAAACTCTCAATTCATGGTTACTCAATAGAAAAAATACTGCTAGAAAAAGCTGTCAAAATCTCAAATGAGATTTATTTATCAATTACTACTGACCCAGCAACCTTTGATATTGTAATTGTAGCTTCAGCAAGTGGTGGAGTGGACATAGAAGAAGTTGCTAGACAAAACCCAGAAAAGATTTGGAAAAGCACAATTCTGGAAAATGCAAAAGAATTACCAACTGCTATAGCTGATGAAGCAGTAGAATTTTTAGTGAAGAGTGAATCAGGTTTGATAGGATCGGAGAATCAACTAAAAGCAGCTATTCAATCTCTTTACTCAGCTTTTCAAACTGCGGAAGCGAAAATATGTGAGATAAATCCTCTAATTGTTACACAGGATGAGAAAATTATTGCTGCTGATGCAAAAGTAGTACTTGATGATAATAGTTTGTATAGACAAGAACCACTATTGAAATCTATTGGAATAGATCCAAGAAGTAAAAGACATGATATTTCAGAACAAACATCTTTTGAGGATAAAGCTTACAGAATAGGCTTTCCTTATCTAGATTTGCTTGATGAGCCTGAGGAATTTGTAAAAGAAGAAGATAAACTTTATGTGGGCTTGGTTCCTGGAGGAGCAGGTTATGGTATTTTTTCTATTGATGAGGTTGTCAATGTAGGGAATCGCTATTTTAATGGTAAAGTTGTTCCAATAAATTTCATGGATAGTGGGGGTGGTCCATCACTCAGCAAAGTAGCAGATATGTTTCATTTACTTATGGATCATCCTGCTACTGATTTAATTATCACAAGTCGATTTGGAGGAATTTCCAGTTGTGACATATTTATTCGTGGGTTAATCATGTCATTAAGAGATCGATATACAAAAAGGAAGCGGATGATACCTGTCTTTGGTAGAATGGTTGGAACTGATTTAGCAGCAGCTCGTGAGTATTTTGAAAAAGCTAAAAGAGAGACACCAGAACCATTAAAGGATTTACTCATTGTTGTGGGAAATCAGAAAATCATGGCAGACGTCATAAAAGATGGCATAGAATATGGTTTTAAAATAAAGAATCAAGAGGGAGGAAAAAGGTGAGAACTATGGCAAAGGGAAAACTAAATCCAGATCAAGGTTTACTATATTACTTGATTAAAGAAGTCAGGCCAGAGCTAGCAAAGCAAATCACTAAAGCAGAAACAATAGAAACCATGATTGTAGGTCTCGGAAGACAAGGAACTAGACATGCACAACTCATGATGGAATATGGAACTAATGTTACTTGTGGAGTAGCTCCAGGTAGAGGGGGAACAAAAGTTCATGAAACTATACCTGTTTATGATTCAGCACAAGAAGCAATTAATAATCACCCAGATATTGCTGTCGCTAGCATATGGAGACATTATTCTACTGCTAAAGATGCAACTATTGAGGTGATAAAGTCAGGAATACCAATAGTTGTTCTAATCTCTGAATTTATCCCATTGAAAGATGTAAGAGATATTTTAGTTGAAGCTAGAAAGTATAAAACAATTTTATTTGGCGGAAACACACCAGGGATTATTTTCCCACCAGAAGGAATAAAAGTCGGCATGCTTCCAGATATTTTTCAAGCACAAATCATTGGAGAAGAAGTGGGTGCAAAAGGTGTAACAATTTTATCTAGAAGTGGTGCAATTCTCTATCATATGGCAGATGCATTAGCTAGTGCAGGTATTGCACAAAATGGCGTATTAGGAATAGGGGGAGATGGTGCAATTGGGTCTAGATTTGTAGACCTTGTTTCATTGGTGATGGAATATGAAGAGACAGATCTAGTAGTAGTGGCAGGGGAAATAGGAGGGATGCAAGAAGAATTGCTTGCACAAGACATGATAGCTCATCCTGAGAAATATCCTAAGCCACTAGTTGCATTAATTTCAGGAGCTAATGCTCCAGAAGGAAAAACAATGGGTCATGCAGGAGCAGTAATAGCACCAGGCCAGAACTATGGTACTTTCATTTCAAAAAAAGAGATATTAGAAAAAGCAGGAGTGACAGTAGTTAATCATCAAAGAGACTTAATTGAAGCTGTAAAATCCAAGTTAAGTACAACCTACTTCAAAATTGAAGATTATTATAATAGAATGCGTAAAAAATGGGATGCAAAATCACCTGAACCTACTTGGGGAACATTAATTACTAATGTAATGCCTAATAATTTGATTATTCGAGGATATCCTTTGCAAGAGATTATCTCAAGGAAGGGATTACTTGAGACAGCTTATTTACTAAGTAAGGGTGAATTTCCTGTTGAACGGATAGAAGAACTAGAGAACCTCGCACTAAAAGCTCTAAAGGATGAATTACCTACTGATTATAACATCTTCAATGAAACAGATGTTGCAAAACTAATAGGCACATTTTTGCTGCTTGATGATAATCTATCAAGCTTTGCGAAAGAAGTTAATGATGGATCCAAAGTAGTAGCATACGCACTTGGTAGGGTATTGAAATATCTTACCAAATTCTTCAATAATGAAGATAAGATCAATAATTTGCTAAAAGAGGATGTTTCATTTTCAGAATTGATGTATTTAGGTTTAGTGGGTGAAATACCTTCTGATGTGTCGAAAATTAAATTACTCGAAGCGATAATAACAGCTTGTGTAGATCATGGAGTCACACCACCTTCGGCACAAGCAACGCGAATTTTAGCATCGACACGTGCAAACTATGAGGTAGCTCTTTCAGCTGGTACGCAAGCTATTACAGATGTTCACGGTGGTGCAGGCCAAAAAGCAGCAGAATTTTTCTTATCAGTTGTAAAGAATGCTAAAGAAAACAGTAAAGATCTTAATGAAACCACCTTTGAATCAATCCGAGAAACGATAAAAGCTGGAAGAAGGATTGAAGGATTAGGGCATCGCATTCATACACAAGATCCCAGAAGAGATGTCCTTTGGGAACTTTCTGAAAAAGCTGGTTATGCGAAAGAGTGTGTTTCTGTATCAAAATTAGTTACAGATGCGTTTTATAGAGTTAGAGGTATGAATTTACCTATCAATGTGGATGGAGTTATTGGTGCGATTATAGCAGACATGGGAATAGATCCTAAACTAGCCAAAGCTGTCTTTGTCTTCGGTAGAATTGCAGGATTAACAGCACATTATTATGAAGAAATCAACACTCAACCCCAGATGAGAAGACTTGCTTTCGATCGAGCGGTATACAAAGGATCTTCTATTCGCGAAATCCCACAAGATTAGATCTATACTCAGCAAAACGAACGCTTAATCTTTCCTAACAATAATGAAAATGTGAGAATATGAAGGATTTAGCTTTTGAAATCATAGGAAAAATACTTATTATTAGAGAAGTTGTTGATAAAAAAACACTCAAAGAATTCGCAAAAGAAAAGATGAATAAACACTCTTATATCAATACAGTAGTTGTCCAAACCTCAAAAATTCAAGGACAGGAACGTAGAAGAAATCTTAAACATTTAATGGGAGAGAATACTTTTGCAACAATCTATAAAGAACATGGAAACTCATTTTATGTTGATTTAGAGAAAGCATTCTTTTCACCACGTTTAAGTTATGAAAGACAGAGAATTGTAAATTTAGTTAAGAAGAATGAAAAAATTCTAAATTTCTTCGCAGGAGTAGGGCCTTTTGGGATTTCCATTGCATCTAAACATAGTGATTGCGAAGTTCATAGTATTGAAATCAATGAATTTGCGTATCAATATCTATGTAAGAATATAGAACTCAATAAATGCCAAGATAGAGTTTTTCCTCACCTTGGAGATGCTTTTGAAATTGTTCCTAAGAAATTCTCAAATCAAGTAGACAGGATACTTTTGCCTTTGCCTATGGAAGCTGATAAAGCTCTACCTTTAGCTATCGATTCGTTAAAGCAAGGGAAGGGATTCATTCACTGGCAGCTTACAGAAAAAATTCATTCAGAGGACACAATAAAAGACATAGTAGAGAGTAGATTAGATAGAATATCTCTGGAAAAGATATCACGTAAAGCATCTATAAATAGTATAAGAATAATCAGATGGTTAGCCCCAAGAATCGCTCATATTGCAATAGATTTACATTTCCTTTAATTCAAAAGAACTAACATAATCTCCCACATCCTCTAGTAAATCATATTGATTCTCACAAGTTACTAAAACTTCATTTTTTTTGTTAATTTCTTTTACTAGTGAAACAAAATCTTCAATCCCTAACCAACTATCAAAAAGTAAGTCAAAATTAACTAAAAGGCAAATTTCATTCTCTAATTCTCTCAATTCCCTTTTAATTTCATCCAAAAGATTCTTTGTTTCATTTCTTGAGAAAATCTGAATGGGCAGTTCACTTTTCTGTTTTAGTTCATGAACCCATGAGAAAGAATCATTAATGATATACACTCGTGTTTTTCTTAAATGTCCTAAAGCTCTAATAATAACTCCGAGACCTGCTTGAAAAGCTTCTAATCTATTTCCGTAATAAAAATGAATAAGAAAAGTCATTGTTACATCCATTCGTTTCAGTATAATTAACTAGGTATTTTGTCAAAATAGCGTTTATAACCATCAAGTGTATCTTCAATACGTAACATGTGACGTTCAGCTTTTATCCTTAATTCGTGCCACTCTTCTTCATCTATTTTCTCAGTAGTTAATGCTTCTTCTAATTGATGAATTCTCTCAATTGCTTTTTCTCTTCGTGATTCCAAATGCTTAATGATATTTTGAATATCCTCCAATTGGACAGGTGGTTTTTCAGCTTCTTCACCAGTTTCAGCTTCGATTATTTTCGTCAATGGAGATTTTTCTCCTTTCTCAAGATCTTTTTCTTGAGATACTGTAGCTATTGTTTTCTTTATTGAGGAAACAAATTGTGCAGTATCTTCTTGAGATTCAGGAGCTGAAAGAACACCAGACAATCTAGAAACAGATGAGCGATAAGCGTGGGCATCTGCAATTTCTTCCTCACTTAAACCTTCTTCAATTATTGGGGGTTCTTCACTGATTGGAAGTTCCTCATCATCTCCTAAAGACATTAATTTCTCAGTAAGTGGAGATATAACAGAATCATCTCCAGGATCTAGAGCAGATAAAAGACTTGCTAGTTTCTTTAATGATTCTTGTTCAGATTCTATTGTTTCTACAAAAGGCTCTTGCTCAAATTCATATTGAGAAGCAAGTTCAATCCCTTCAATAAGATCTTGAGTTTCTGCAGGGATTACTTTTTCAACGGTTTCTTCTTCATCTAATTGAATGTCCTCTATTACTTCTTGAGGTTGAAACTCTTCTATATCTTCAGTCTTACTAACCTCTATTTCTTCTTCAGGTTCTGAAACTGATGGAAGTTCCTTTGGTTCACCAGGTAGTTCGTCAATGACATCCTCTTCACCCTCAGCTTCAACGGGTATTTGTGTTCCTAACACAGTAGCAGTTTGCTTTTTTAGTTTCTTTAAATCTTCAAACATTGAACTAACATTCATTTCCAGACTTTCAAGTTTCGTTTGAAAATATTGGGCTGTATTTTCCTCAGTTCCACTAAATCGTCGATACTCAATTTGAAGCATGTTTGCATGAGTTATAATGTTATAAATTGTATCAATCATTTCTGGTAGTTCGCGAAACCAAGGTCCTGCACTATCAAATTTCAGTAAAACTTTCTTTGCTTTGGAGAAGTGTTTTTCGTATTCGTCCTGTTGCTCAGGAGGCAAGTATGATTTTGCATATGAAGTAAGTGTTGCTAAATTTGTTATTAAATGAGCTTTTACATCTTCTTCCTCATCTGGACTAAACTTACCTTTTAGTACTCCCCAAAACATTTTTTTTATTTCTTCAATTGATTCTTCAAGACTCATTATTAAAACCCAAGATTGGTAGTTCTTCTCTTTGTGAAATCATGTGGCAGAGAAGGTTCGATAAATAATTTTTCAGCTCTCAAATCCTCTTTTAATTTCAATGCAATTTTGAGCTTCTCTGGAGATGTGATGTTCCAGAAATACAGTGAAGGCTTTATTCCAGAACCAGAGTATTCCTTCAGCACAGCTAATGAGTTCAATAGTTGTTGGTATTCATTACTGTTAGGGGCAGGAAAACTCTCACTCCATGGGTTAACATGAATTATTAAATCATTTGTAATTCTTGCCAATTCAGCTAGATTTTGACCGAAATGCTCTTGAGCTCCTTCTATAAAATTAGTCTCTCTATCGGCTTTAATCACAGCAGATATGTCAATGTTTTTCTGATTTTTTATAGCATCAGTTATTTCCCTTAAGGTTTGATTTAGGTATGTGAAACGATATTCCTGCCAATCAATTATCAAGTCTCTTGATTCTAAAAACTCGAGACCAAAATCTCTTTCAATATTCCACTTACTAGCAAAAATCCTTCTGCACCTATCACAGAAACATGTTCTTTTATTAGGTAACATCAAATCATCAAGAATTAAAGCTTCTATTGGATATTGAGCAATTTCCGTAGCAATTGCAGCTGTGTACTTACTAAGATTTTCTTGACTTGGACAGGCATATGAAGGAATAGGAGTACCTTCGCTATTGACTACCCTGAAATCTGCATTTTGTGAAAGAAAATTATCACCATGAACGTAAAGAAAAGCATCAACCTTGATGCCCATATTATCAGCTATAGTGCAAAAGGAGTGAAAAAAAACTCCATTGTTTTTGTCTTTGGGGGCACTATTACTTTGATAGAAAGTAAAACCCGATCTTCCTTTAGCTACTAAAGCTATAACATCTAAAATATGACCATAATGATCTAAGAAATCATCAGGATTTGTTTCCATGACAGTTGGATTAACAACTAATATTGCACCGCTTTCTAGAATTTCTTGGATTATCTCTGACACTGTAACCACGATCTAACTTGTTCAATATGATAAAAGCATTCTGCATTATTAAAAGTTTGTTCGGGGGCGGGTTCATAAGTAAGGTGAATAGGAGCGTGAAGAAGGTGAAGTTAAGAGAAAGTAATTCACAAGCTTAATAGAAGAAGTTTGAATTCATCATCAAGTTCTCTTTCCAAAACTGTGTCTATTTCGAATATAGTAAATTCACCAGTTACACTTATAGGATTGCCAGGAAGCAGATGCCCTCCAAATGCTTTTCCTTTTGCATCTCCAATTATCATATGAATATGAGCGATGTATTCACCTGTCTCCTTATTCTTTGCTATGTTTCCTGTACAATTCAGAATCTCAGCATTGAAGTCGTAATCATTAGTTAAGTAAGTTTTTGAATTCAAGTCATAAAATCCCAAAGTGGCTTTCTCTACTGCTCCCAACCCATAAATTGCTCCTGACTTGAGATTCACTCTTTTACAATAATCCACTATTGTTTCCAGGATGTCTTCTCCCTTTTCCATTTTAATGAAGTGTATATTGATTTGTTTTTCAGATATTGATTTCATACATATCACGCCAAATATTTGGTAAATAAGTTAATAGGTATAAATAAAGTTCTGAATATTTATGTTTCTTTATTATAATACAAGATTCTGAAAAGATTTTTGCTTTGTAACAATAACAAATATATTGATGTATTTTAATAGCATTCAGAGCTTAGATATTAGACGAAAGTCTACAACAAAACCATAATAGCTTCTCAAATTTGTATAGAATCAATGAAGAGGGTATAATTAACTTGAAACAAGCCAAAGAAACCATAGATAACAACGAAAATTCAGGTACTAAGAGTGATCTTGATAGTTTTTTTCATGCGAATAATAAAACTGAGAACAAAAATACCGAAATAAAAAATAAAGAAGTTCCCGCAAATAATGAAGAAGTTTTCAAAGAAACAAATAATGGAAACAATCAAACAAAAATAGCAGCATTAGAGGAACACTTACAAAAAGAAAGAGGTAGCGAATACATATTTCTCGCTCCTGAGAACTTATCTCCTTCGTATCTGATTGATGTAAAATACGATGGAAAAGCTGAACTTGCGTATTTAAAACTCTACAATCCAAAAGATGGTAAAGTTTACAGATGGTATGATAATACCAATCACCTGCCATATCTTATTACAACAATGAAAAAGACCGATATAGAAAATCTTCTTCAAAAAGAGAAAGAGTTTGTTGGATGTGAAATAACAAAGAAATATAATTTATTATCGAGTAAAGATTTAACTTTCACAAAAGTTCTAGCTACAAACCCACTTGCAATAGGTGGCAGAGATGACAGTTATAGAGAAAGAATCTCCCCCTCTTTTGAAGCTAATATTCGTTATCATCTAAATTATATTTATGACAAACAATTGATTCCTGGACTGTATTATGAAATTGAGAATGGCAATTTAAAACGGGTAGAACCTATAATTTCTGAGGAAGTAAAAAAAAGCATTATATCACTTTTTCAAGGCCAAAAACCAGAGATTCTGAAGCTTGTAGAGCAATACATGCCCTTGTTTTTTGCTCCTATTCCTGATATTAAGAGGTGTTCAGTTGATATTGAATTGCATAGTGAAAAGGATAAAATTCCTAGCCCTCATGCTGCTGAGGAAGAAGTCATCTCTGTAGGTATATCTGACAACCAAGGAGAAACTATTGTATATGTTCTTAACAAGGAGAAAAAACCTCTTGATATAACAAAAAGAAAATTCATGGAATTTGATAATGAGAAAGAGTTGTTAGAAACTGTTTTTCGTAAAATTAGTGAATATCCAATAGTTATTACTTTCAATGGAGATAATTTCGATTTCCTGTATTTAGATAATAGAGCAAAAAAGTTGGAAATAGATGGAAAATTGATTCCATTTGTTCGAACAAGAACACAGGATGTTTATCTTGCTAATGGAGCTCATATTGATTTATATAGATTTTTCCGACAACCAGCAATGAGAATTTATGCTTTTGGTGGAGCCTATGATAGAGTTACTTTGGATGAACTCGGAAGAACATTATTGGGAAAGGAAAAACTCAAGCTCGAGAAATATATATGGGACTTGGATTTGGAAGATTTAATAGAATATAATGCTAGAGATTCCGAAATAACTCTTGAATTAACTACTTTTAACAACAATCAAGCTATTGAATTAATTTTCATGCTATCTAGAATCACAAAAATGCCAGTTGATGATTTTACAAGATCTAGTGTTAGCATTTGGATTCAAAATTGGATGTACAATGAGCATCGTCTTCGTAATTATCTTATTCCAAGACGTGAAGATATTCTTCGTTTGAAAGGGGACACATCCACAGAAGCTATTATCAAAGGCAAAAAGTATCAAGGAGCAATAGTTATTGATCCTCAAGTAGGAATCTGGTGGGATGTTCATGTACTTGATTTTGCCAGTTTGTACCCATCGTTGATAAAAACACGAAACCTCTCCTACGAGACCATAAATTGTTCTCATACAGAATGTAAGAAAAATAAAATTCCAGAGACAAATCACTGGATATGTGATAAGCACGTAGGAATAAGCTCAATGTTGATAGGATTCATTAGAGATATCAGAGTTTATTGGTTTAAAGATAGAGCAAAAGACCAGAAACTGAGTGAATCAGAGAGAAATCTAAGCGATGTCATTCAATCATCACTGAAGGTTCTTTTGAATGCTAGTTACGGTGTATTTGGTTCAGACAACTTTGCATTATATTGTCCACCAGTAGCAGAATCAACTGCAGCACTTGCGAGAGAAGCAATTTCAAAAACAAAGCAATATTGTGAAGAAAAACTTGGATTGCAAGTTCTTTATGGAGATACTGATAGTATATTCGTTCTCCAACCAACACAAGACAATATAGATGAATTAGAGAGATGGAGTCTGGACACTTTTCAAATTGAACTATCTACCGACTATGTTTTTCGTTACTGTGGTCTTTCTGACAGAAAAAAGAATTATTTTGGCATAACAACAAAAGGTAATCCAATTGTGAAGGGATTAATGGGAAAGAAAAAAAATACGCCAGAGTTAGCGAAGAAACCTTTTGAAGATGCTCTTGACATTCTATCTAAGGTTCAAAATTTAGAAGAATTAGAAGAAGCGAAAAAAAGAATCATCAGAATTATTCAAATACAAAATCAGAAAATATCCAAAAAAGAATTCAATCTCGAGGATTTAGCTATTAGGGTAACTCTTTCCAAAAAGCTCAATAAATATGATAGCTGGACACAACCTTTACAAGCAGCTGTTCAGTTGATTCTTGCATTTCCAGATCGGGAAAAACCAACAGAAGGCAGTTTGATAAGCTTCATAAAGACAAAATCCTTTAAAATTCAGACACAATCTATTCAATTATCAGATAAGCTAAGTAGTAGCAATGAATGTTCTGTGAAACCAATTCAACTGGCTAAAAAAACAGATGTGGACATTCCAAAAGTAAAAGAATTACTAAAGTCAACATTACTACAGTTGCTAGATGCTATCGGCATATCTTGGGAAGAATCTATTGAAGGACAAAAATCGCTAGATAGCTGGTTTAGCTAAAAGAGGATCTATGATGATTCAAACTACGATGCTTAGAGTTTCACAAAAGTTGCTAAGAATTGAAATTTTAAATGAATTGTATTCAGCTTTGGAGGAAGAATTAATTACAATAAGACGTCTTTTTGATCCTCGCTTTTCTTTTTCAGGGGATGATCTTGTTATAGAAGGTGAGATAGATAAGGTTTTAGAAAAATTAACCCAGGATTTACCCAGAATCATCTCAATTCGATTTCGACATCAGGATTATGGTACAGTTCTTGAATCTAAATCAGCACTAAATATAGAACATGAAAATACAAAAATCTTCTTTGGAGCAACACTAGTAGATTACGATCAACTTTACGAGAGATTAAGAATTAATGATAAAACTAAAATACTTTCTCTATTGTTTCGAACTCAATTAGGTGGTCAATTTATGCCTTTGATGCCAGTTAAAATAAAAGGGATTGTTGTAACATACAGAAATAACAACAGCATTGAATTTATTCTACCAAGTCAAAGAATAGAGACACTAAAATCTTGGTTGACAGTAATATCTGAAAAACAAAAAGTCGATTTTGATTTATTGGTTGATGTTTTTAGAGAAACAGATCCAAATATGCGAAAACAAATGGAAGATGCAATGAACTGGTTAAATTCCCAGCTTCCTGAACTTGTAGCAAAATCGACAGTTATTGAGAACATAGATATAGTAAGGGCATATCAAAGCATTTTAGATCTCATGTAACCAAATCATTTCCCTAGATGTTTTTTTGATTCTCTTTTAGTAAGAATTTAAGAAATAGCAGAAAATTCGTTGACATGAAGAGTTAAAGTTAAAAATATACTCACTTTTTATGCTTTCAAGGAGTTTTACAATGAAAAAAGACACCCAAGTTGCACTAATTACTCTATTAATCGTAACTATGTTATTCATAAAACCAACAAACAGTTACATTCCTTCGAATGAATTAGTATTTGGTCAGCAAAAAATGCAGAACAGAGTGCCAGTAGATTCGAATTTTACTGTTGGCATTTTTATTAAAAACTTCTTGAACTATACAATTACTAATGTGACAGTTACACTGAACCTTACTGAGGTAGAATCATTAAAACTAACTTCATGTGAATTTGGTGCCCTTGATGACGGCAACATTTCGTTGGAAACTCCAATGCAATCGTCATCAGAAAATGGGTTCACTGCAATGGAGATAACATATGGTTATCTAACAGAAGAGGTGCTATCATTGAATATTTCACAGATAGTAAATGGTACGGAATTCATTTTCTTTTATAATGTAACTAGTAGTGAAAGTGGATCTAAAAGTTTACCAAGGGCAGATATGACATATTATGATTATTATCCAGATTTGAATGATATCAGTAGTCAACTTGATTTGCTCTTGGAATTCTATTCAGAAGAGGATGTTTGGGATAGTTCTATTCCTAATTGGAGATTAGGGAAACAAATTAAAATCGGTTGGGGATGGATAGTTTTCGCATTTACTCCAATTATAGCTGCGGTTGTTGCTTCAGTAGTTCTCTCTATAAGAAGAAGATAAATTGCTCATTTATCTATTTCTTTCAAATTTAAGTCAGCACTTAATAGTCATAAAAACCTTTTCCAGTTTTCTTTCCTAACTTCCCTTCTTCAACCATTAATTTTAGTAAATTAGCCGGAGTATATTCATCTCCAAGTTGCCCAGAAATATATTCTCCAATTTGCAATAAAACATCTAATCCTATATAATCAGAAAGCTCAAAAGGTCCCATTGGATGATTCAATCCAAGTTTTATTGCCTCATCAATGTGTTTTGCTTCAGCTATTCCAGATTCTAGAAGCCTATATGCTTCATTTAGAAATTGCCACAATAGTCTGTTTACAATAAATCCTGGTGCTTCATTTGAGGGTATTGGAATCTTACCTAATTTTACACAGAATGATTTCATTCTCTCAATAAAGATTTCTTCTGATTGTTCACCCTTTATTATTTCAACCAGCTTCATCAGAGTTGGAGGATTAAAGAAGTGCATTCCAACAAATTTTCCTTTTCTGTTTGTTACAGAAGCTAATTCAGTTATACTGATAGCAGAAGTGTTACTAGCAAAAATTACTTCCTCATCACATAAATTATCGAGTTTTTCGAAAAGTGTTTTTTTTGCTAGTTCATCCTCAACTATTGCTTCAATCACTATTTGAATACCTTCAACTGCCTTTGGTAAATCCAACATTGTGTTTATATGATTCATTATATCTTCTGCGTTTTCCTGTGTCATCTTTTCTCTTTTTACACTTCCATCAAGAAATCTTCGTATTCTATCTTCTCCTGAATCTAGATATTTCTGTTCAATATCAACTAAGTTAACTGTTATCCCAGCTTGTGCAAGAACCATTGCAATGCCACTCCCCATTGTCCCCGCTCCGACTACAGCAGCTTTCGTGATTTCTGTTGCCATATTATTAAATTAGAATATTCATATTTAAGAATTAACCACCGAGTATAATCTATGGTCTTCCATACCAATAGAAGAAGAGAATTTCTTACGCATAGAATATTAACCCCTAAATTAAGTAAGATATTTTTCTCGTAATTGCTTAGTATTACACCGTCTTCAGATCTCAGATTTGATTAAAAGACGCACGTTATGAAACTTGGTTAAACATGCCAAAAGGCTTTAACCGTCGTTTAAGTGGATCCCCTCACGTGCGTTGAGGGGAAGGAATCTTGAGGAAGGAGTGTACCTGAAAGAGATGCAATATTTTGAGCTGCATTATCGTGAGTATTAACCTGTTGTCCACACTTCTTGCATGGTGCTATATCATACTGACTAGGTTGACGAGCCAGAATACCTCCACACCCATAATGAATTGTACTGGTGTGATAAGGACTAACCTCTTCAAGTTGCACATCATAACCTAACTCCAGAGAAGCTAACCAGACAGCTTTTTTATAAATGAACAAATTGTCAGGCATGGTGTAAATAGCTTTTGCTAAAGCTCCTTTAGTTCCGGTGGGATCAGCAGTTAAGCGTTCAATCTTGAGTACTTTACACTTCTTTTTCACTAGTACTGCAGCAAGAAAGTGGGGGAGAAGACGAGTAATCTCTCTAAGGATTCTGTGACGGCGAGTATAGACACGATTGAGTTCTCCCTTGAGTTTACAACAACCTTGAGAATCAAAGTTTTTTCTCTTGCGGAGTAAACCTTTGGTAAGTTCAGGAAGAACTTTCTCGCTGAGATGGGCATATTGATTAGCTAGGTTAAGCAAATCTTGAGGAAGAGTGATAGAAGTGTTGAAAGCAAGCATAAACTGCCCTAAGCGATTAATATCCACTCCAAGAATGGATGTTTTTTTTCCAGGAATGTGGGAAAGGTAACTGTGAAGAAGAGTAGAGGAGTGGAAACAAGTAGAAGGTCCTTCTAACACCACATCTACCCTAGGTTTGAAACTAGGTGCTTGACCACTACTCAACTGGAAGATTTTGATATTGGTACCATTCTGGATGTAGTCTACAACTTTTGGAGGAAAATGAGCTTGAGCATCTAGTCTTTTTTTCCCTTTTCTTGGGAAACCAAATTCTGTCCACCCCCGCTTTTGTACTTGAGTGGTCAATTCTTGAGCATTCCCTTCACGGATGATAGTGTAATTTTTTTTCATTAACAATTTGATTGGTAGTCTTCCTTTCTTTTTTCGTTTAAATGGGAGAGGAACAACATTAGCTGTAGGGAGAGCCTTGAGTAACTTAGGGACACTCTGCATATAGTGATCAAAGAGTGTGAAAACTACTATTAAGCGAACAGCTGAAAAGAGTTTTCGATTAGGCTTTCCTATTATTGTAGCAAGTTGTTCTGCGAGAACTTTGAGACTTTTCCATCGAGAATTCTGAGGACTATTG
>JAGLTB010000011.1 GCA_023270155.1 Candidatus Heimdallarchaeota archaeon
TGGAGCTTCTTTAGAAACGCTTGCTGATTCTTCTTCAGTTGAGATAAGGGAGTAAATTCGTGGGTGTAGTAAAATAGAGCATCGTCGATTGCTTGAAGGACTTCACGTTGTGTTGTAGCAGGGAGGAGGGTATTGAACTGTAGAAAATTAGCGAAATAGTAGTTTCTGTGCTTCTTTCTCCAGTATGCATCTACATGTGCTCGGGTGCTAGTAAGTATGTTGATGATATATCTTCTTTTCAATCGCCAATATTTTTCTAAGCTGTGCTCAGTATATGGTGATCGACTAAAAATCAGCCATTCTATCGATTGTTTGGGATTCTTTAACAGAAAGTTAATCAAACCTTGTACTTTCTGCTCCTTATCCATTTTCCCCTTAACTGCCATATACAGCCAATGGAAGGCACTTTCTGCTATATTAGGACTTTTTTCCACTTTTTTGCAGAGTTGTCGTGTGAAGAAACCTTCTTTTGGATTCGTTCTGTACAATTCCATCGCTTTCTTTATAATCTGGGGAGTAAGAAGCATGTGTTGCTGTTCTTCTAACTCTCTTATTCTCTCGTTAATCTCTTTTCGTTGGGATTGATTAGCACACTTTAACACCACTTGATAACTCCTCATCACCTTCTTTGAACCGGTAGTGGTAAGTGCTTGTGGATTGTTTGCTACTTGTGTACCCAACATCTCTCTGTATGTCTATCTGTAAAATGCTATTTAAACGCGAAGAAAATCATCCAGAAGGTGGAAGCTTTTTTTCTCTGTTAGCTATTGGACCTTCCTACAGATGACGTGAAGAGGTAATCAAAATAATCTTCAAAAAACATAATAAAAGAATTTTATTTGAAAAATGTAATAGCATTGTAATAGCATAGTATTACATTTCTTTTTTTTATTTTTGAGATGTGTTTTCATGGTGCTCTTGAATGGGTTCTAGGGTACAAGTAAAATTCAGAGATTATGATATCTATAAGTTGGCTATTTGTGGACCAGATAAATCTGGCAAGACGTCAATTTGTAAAAGATTAACGGAAAATTCTTTCTCACAAAAATATAAACCAACTTGTGGTGCTGAATTTCACTCATATTCTTTTAAAACAAAAAAGGGGAAAGCCGTAGCTTTATTTTATGATATGGCAGGTCAGAAAAGATTCGGTGTTGTAAGAAAACTTCTTTACCCAGGTACTAATGCTGCTGCTATTATTTTCGATGTTTCAAGTAAGGAATCATTCAAAGAATGTGCTAATTGGATAAGAGAACTACGTGAACAAGATCTCGAAGTGGATATTACTTTAGTCGGAAACAAAACAGACGTTGTTCGTGAGATAAACAGAGAAGATGCAGAGCGTATAAGTCGAAAATTAGGATGTAGATATAGAGAGACGTCAGCTTTAACTGGTGAAGGAGTAGGTGAGTTTGTTACAGCACTAGTAGCATCAGCAATGGTAAATTACAGAAGGCGATCTTCTGGTAGATGATAGCCATTCAAACAAGAACAAAATGTTTTTCAGCGTTTGAATAAAATTTACTTCAATGAGTAAAAAAATCAGGAGATCCTCCAATTTAAAGATTTACGTTACTTATTACTTAATGTTCCTTCTAGGGGGCATATTATTCATTGTAGGATTATATACATATGATAGAGGGGCTTTAATCTCTGAAGAGGGAGGGGATGGTAGAGGTTTAGAAAACGCGGGGATCATTTTTATTGTTTTAGGTGTTCTTTTTGTATTTTTATCTATTATCTATTCTAGAAGAGGTGCGCGAGTTATTGGAGTCAATTGTCCTTATTGTCATGGAACTGGATATGTGGATGCTGGAAGAGGAAAAAAAGCTCGAACAGAAATGTGTCCTATTTGTGATGGAACGGGAAAGATGTATGATAAAACAGCCAAACAGCTTTTAGAGGAAAAGGAGCATCAAAAAAGAGACATTTCAGGAAAAAAGGATGTTCAAAAGAATAAAGAAGAAGAGGATGAAGTAGAAACCTCATAAACAAACCTTTGAGTTTGCTTAACTGCTTAATATTTAAAAATGTAAAACTTCTAGGGATTATAATGGTAAAACTCACAATAATCTATGGTGAAGGGAAAGGAAAGACAACTTATTCTTTAGGACACATTTATCTTCAATCTTTGTTGAATAAAGAAATAACGGTTGCTCAATTTCTTAAAACAGGAAAGAATTGTGGGGAATGCTATTTTTTCAAAGAATACGATGCGATTGAATGGTTTCACTTTGGTAAAGAAGAGTTTTTTACTAAAACAAGCAATAGAAGAGATTTTAGGAATTCTATTAAAATAGGCATTCAAAAACTGAAAGATTCTTTGGAGATAAACCAACGAAATATACTTCTATTGGATGAATTAGGAGTAGCTCTTTTCTTTAAGCTTGTGAGATGGAAAGAAATCCAAACGCTATTCAAATTTATAACAGAGGAAATAATTATCACCGGAAGAAAAATACCTCAAAATATTAGAAAAAAATCAGACAACTTAATCTATGTTGATGAAAAAAAACATCCGTATAACAAAGGTATTGAAGCTAGAAAAGGGATAGATTTCTAAAAGAATGTTGCAATTTATTTTATGTGTAAAAAATAGTAAAATGATCTGTTTTTTCTTTACTTTTACAATGGGGTCTCCCTTCGAAGAAGTTAAATTTAGGAAAGTTAGATAGTAATTTAAGTATTATCTTTATATACTCTAACCTCTTGTTTGAATTAGCATTGGTGCATAATGATGAGTAAGAAGAAACAGGAAGAAACAACCAAACCAGATGCAAAAGAAATTGAAGAAGAATATGAAGAACACCTAATTGAAATAGCTCGAAAAGAAAACGAAGAAGAAGCAGAAAACGTCGAAAAAGCAAAAAAAGAAGTAATAATGAAACTAAAGGAGATTCCTGGCTTAGGTAAAAAAACTCTCGATGTTCTTACTGAAAATGAAATAATAACTATTGAACAATTAATGACCACTAGATTGATTGAGCTTCAAGAGATGGGAGTACAAAGGGCTATTGCTAAAAAAATACGAACAACAGTAACAGAAATGATTCCAAAGTACAAGTTCTTCAAAGAAGAAATTAGTTTGGAAGATATACCTGGAATTGGAAAAGGCACAGCAGAGATGTTAAGAGAAAAAGGTCTGAATGTCTATCTTCTTGAAACTACACCAATTAGGGAACTGGAAGAGAAATATGGAATAACAGATGCAGCAGCAAAGAAATACAAAATTTCCCTTAGAGATTTACGTGGTGGAATTGAATTTATAAATGCATACGACATTATGGAGAAACAAAAAGGATCACCAGCGTTTACTTATGGTATTAAGGCACTAGATGCATTAACATCAATAGATGAATTAAATGTATCTGGAGTGAGATTAGGTGAAACTATTGAAATGTTTGGTCCTTTTAGATCGGGTAAATCACAATTGTGTCATCAGCTCTGTGTAACTGTACAATTACCCTCAGAACTAGGAGGAGTAAATAAGAAAGCAGTTTTTATAGATACTGAAGGAACCTTTTCTCCTAGCAGAATAAAATCCATTCATGCTAAGTTGCAGAAGGATTTAGGATGGGAGAAGAAATTCGAAGATGTTCTAAGAGATATAACATATGCAAGAGCATATAATTCTGATCATCAAATGAGTTTGGTTGAAAGATTGTTAGAATTATTTTACAATCACAAAGATGAATATGGACTTGTAGCATTAGATTCAGCTACAGCTCACTTTAGAGCAGAATATGCAGGGAGAGGTACACTTGCTGAAAGGCAACAAACAATAAATCATCATCTTGGGATACTTGGTAGATTAGCAGATACTTATAATGTTGCTATAGCAATTACAAATCAAGTTCAATCAAATCCAGCAGCGTTTTTTGGAGATCCTACTCAAGCAATAGGGGGGAACATTTTGGGTCACTGGGCAATTACAAGGTTTTATTTGCGAAAATCAAAGGGAGAAAAAAGAATAATTCGCATCTACGATTCACCATATCTTCCTGAATCTGAAGCAGTGTTCGCTATTACCCCAGAAGGATGTGTTGATGTAGAAGGAACTGAGTAGTTTCTGAAGAAACTTCATTAGTTCATCATATAACCGCAAAAAGGACAGTGTTTCCAGTTAATGTTAATTGTATTCTTGCATCCTGGGCACCCGCCTTTTAGATTTCTAGGAATTTTAGTTGGTTTTATACTGGGTGTGCCATAACGAGTTGGTGATGATAAACCAATCATTTCACTAGATTCAAACGATGTTTTGGGATTTGTATCAGTACCATATTGAAAATCAAAATCATCATTCATATCCGATGCAGGTTCATGGGGTGTTGAGTCAGCAAAAAGGTTTCTAATATCAATATCCTCATCATTTACTTCAATACGATCTCTATAAGTTCGACTTGATTCATTCGGAGACGATGGAAATAGATCTAAAGAGGAGAAATTTGATTCTAAATCCAATGAAGAAAGATGTGTTGTACCTGCAGTTACTGAATCAAATTTTACTTTATCAAAAATTTTGCAATGATCTACTATCGGGCAAGGTGATGACTCTGGTGGGAGATTTACTGATGGATCAATGAAAGTTCTTCCAACTAATAGAGAACCATTAGTCATTTGTATTTTTAATCCCTGATCTAAAATTGCTTGGAGAATTGCTCTTGGGTCATATGATTCACCTTGAATTTCTATAACACCCTTTATGTCATTAAGATTCATATCAATTCGTATATATATTCCTCTTAATATGTTAAAAAATAAGTATCATATCGATATTAATGAGGGTATTACCTTTGTTGGAATCTTTACCCTCCTTGATATTTCAGATGAATAGCTTTTGTTACTCTATTTAGCCAATCATCCAGTTTCTCAACTAACTCGCTATGCACGTCTGGCAAGAGAATATCAGCCTCAGGCATTTTTCCTATTCTTTTAACCCAAGAATTAAGTTCATATAACATTGGTGACATACCAACATGAGTCTCTACCTCATCTCTGAGTTCTTCTAGCATTTTAGTTATAGAGCCACAACTGGATTGAGGGCTTATCATTTGAGTAATATGTTTGAATTTTGCAGAAACTGCAGAAAAGGCTGCATCTGCTGCATCTGAGGATGAAATGTCTCCTGTTTCTTCAACACCAGGTGATACATACTCTTGAGGAGGTGGTGGTGTTGATTCAGCAGCGGGAGGTGGAGCTGCTACTGCGGCAGGCGCTGGTGCTGTTTTCTTACCTTTTTTAGTTGTCATTCCATCAATTTTAGCATTAAGTCCTTCAATCATGGTCTTTAGTCCTGGAATCTCTCCAAGCTTTAAACCTACTTCGGACACTTGACTTTCAACAGATGAGAAACCAGTCATTTTGTCTTCTAGTTTTGATATCTGGGTTGATAGCTTATTTATTGCTTCATTTACATTTTGCACAAGATTCGACAATTTATTAATTGAGTTTATTAGTTGAACTAGCATTTCTTCTGGGCTACTCATTTACTCTCACAACTAAAATGAACACTTTGTATATAAAAAAACTTTTGGAATAGGAAGCATTAGAAGAGCTCCAGAAAAAGCTAGTACTCATAAGACTTTAACCTTACATAATCTTAATAAATCTAACAAACTTTTCATAAATGAGGCTAATGAGCGAAAGAGATATCGTAGAGTTATTAGTGAGATGGCGATCTCTTGCATTGATGCTGGAAAGAGAAGAATTTAGAAAAATAGCTGGGGATCAAAAAGGATTAATCTCTGCAGTACTTATGATATTGTTAGAGATGCAACAGGGTAAAGGAGTCTATTAAAGGTATAACCTTGAGATTATTAGCAAATACCAAAGGTTATGAGCATATGTTATCTGAAGAAGAATTCTGGCCAAGAATCGCAATAGAAGCAAATGAGCTTAAAAAGGAACTACCTACTTTTAAGCCAGTTGACGGAAATACTTTATTATGGCAAGGATTTATCTTTGGAGCAGGTCTATATGAGGGGGGGGTGTTTGTTCTGGAAGTTGATATACCAAGAGAATATCCATTTAAACCACCGAAAGTAAAAATGCTTACTAAGGTTTTTCATGCAAATGTCTTTGATACGAGAATTTGTGTTGGTGTTCTTGGCGTCGATTGGACACCAGCTAATAATTTAGTAGATGTTATTGAATCCATTCGTTTCATTTTGAGTAATCCAAATCCTGATGACCCACTTAATTCAACTGCTGCTAATTTAATGAAGAGAGATCCAAAGGAATATGCAAGAAAAGTTAAAGAGTATGTTGAAAAATATGCTACATTTGAACAAATCGGAAAATATAGTTTATAGGGAGATTGTATTATTGAATTGTTGTATAATTCTATCAGCATAAGGAATTCTTATTTAGATTAGAGAATAAATTAATTCAATGTCACAGGGTTATATACAAGAGATATTTTCAAGTTTCCAAGGAGAAGGAGCATCAATTGAAGGTAGTTGTTATGGATTACGCCAAATCTTCATTAGATTAGCAGGATGTCCTCTATCTCAAGGATTACTAGGGACAAAAGGTTGTATATGGTGTGATTCACCAGAAGCAAAAGTAAATCAACCTAAACAATGCTTGATAGAAAGAAAAGCAGGATCGCAATCCTTTGAAAAAATAAACAACCCAGTAGCAGCAGAAAATGTATTGAAAACCATAAGAAACTTAACAACTAATGATTTGCATTCAATTAGCTTTACAGGTGGAGAACCTCTTCATCAACCTGCATTTCTAGAAAAATTGCTTATCCTTCTCAAAAAAGAGAATTACAGGACGTATCTAGAAACAGCTTATACTGATAACATAGACTTTTTGAAACGAGTTACACATTTAGTTGATTTCGCTTGTGTTGATGTTAAAGATCGTAGTGCAGAGGCATCACTCAATTGGGAAATGTTAGTAGAGAGGGAGATTGAAATGAGTAAGATATTAAAAAACAACACCAAAGTCTTTGCAAAAACTGTTATATCTAAATCTTCAAGAAAAGAAGATTTTGAAATAATAGCAAGTCTATGTGGTGAAATTGGGGTACCAATAGTAATTCAAATTGTTACTCCACCAACTAGATCTAAAATCTTACAACCAACATGGGAACAAATAATTGAATTTTCAGGAATAGCAGCAGAACATCTTCCTCCGGAAAAAATAGGAATCTCAGTTCAAATGCACAAATTCTTGAATATATTATAGAAGGTAATTAAAATGGATTTAAGAAGTAAAGAATTATCTGATGTTCAAGCATATGAATCAAAAATCCAGATAGGTTTACGTAGAGTGGGGGTTTGCAATGTACCAAAGATAATTCGAAGAAAAAGAAGAGGAATATATAATGAATTATCTGCTAGAATTGATGTTTTTGTTGATCTACTTCCAAGCAAAAGAGGTATCCACATGTCAAGAAACATTGAAGCTATCAATGAAGTAATCTCGACATTAAGTAGTGAAGTAATAACTGATAGCGAAGAATTATGCGCTAAAATTGCAGAAAAGGTTATTGAAGTGCAACCAGGAGCTAATTTTGCTGAAGTATATCTTAGTGCTGATTATGAAATGGAAACATTTTCAGAAGCAATCTTAGAAAATAAATCTAGTGTTCATGTACTTAGATCTGGGGCTTATGCAGAAAGAACTGGTAATGAAATAAAGATTACAAAGATTATTGGTGCAGAGGTGGAGGGAACTACTGTTTGTCCATGCTCACAAGAATTATCAAAAGATATCACTAAAGAGAGATTGTTGAAAGAAGGTTTTAGCAAAGAAGATATTGATAAAATCTTGAAACTTGTTCCCTTAGCTGCGCATAATCAAAGATCAAAATCAATTTTACTCTTTGAACAACCAAGAGATGCTGAGAGAGTAGAGTTAGAAGATATTATTAAAATTCTTGAAAATTCGATGAGTTCTCCTGTTCATGAAGTATTGAAAAGAAAAGATGAACAAGCTGTCGTTCTTTATGCTCATCAGAATCCAGTTTTCGTAGAAGATGTTGTTCGTTCTATTCTACAAAAGGTGGTTGAAGGATTCTCTGATCATCCAGAGGAAACAATTATTGCAGTTAAACAGATAAATTATGAAAGTATACATCAGCATAATGCAGTAGCTGAAGTAAGAACAACACTGAAGAGGTTAAAAGAGCAATTAAATGGATTTGATCAAATTGAAGAAGATTGAGTATCGATCTTATAACATTGTTGTAGAAGATTTCAAGAACAACATAATATATGATGGTTCACAGTTATCCAGCCAATATATAGCAAATAATTACAATGTTTTAGGAAATAGCATCCTCGTTTTTAGAGGGGGAATGAGCTTATCTCCTGCAGAAATGATAGATATCAAAGATATTCAAAGAGAATCACACTTGGCTGAGATTCTGATAAGTTCCGATGATAGTTTACATGTAATTATTGAAGAATTTGATATTCAACCACCAAATCTAGAGATAGAATATTATCGTCTTCGATTACTTACATTATTAATCTTGGAACAATTGAATTTGAAGGGTATTAAAATCCAGAGAAAGGGAACAGACATATACATTGGTGAGAAAAAGCTAAATGTTGCCATTGCTTCAGTAGGAGTTACTAACAGTAAAATACACTTCGGATTAAATGTTGGAAACTCAGGATTTCCACAGCATGTAAATGCGATAGGATTATTAGAACTAGAATTTAAAGATAATCAACTTAAGGAATGGATAATATCTGTAGTTAAGCAGTACATTGATGAAGTACAAATGGTAAAAGAGGATGTATCGAAAACCAAGTCAATTTAGGGGAAAAATATGAAACTAAGGATTTCAGGGGATAAGTTAACCATAGCTTCTGCACACATGTTAGTAAGACATGATAAGTGTGCGAAGATTCATGGGCATAATTATCAAGTAGAAATTGAGATTGAGGGAGAACTTGATGAAAACAATATGGTCATAGATTTTAGTTTGTTTAAACCTGATGTGATAAGGATGTTAAAACAGTTTGATCACAAAATCTTGATACCATCAGAGAGTAAGGATCTACAAATTGAAACTAAGGATAAGCAAGTAACCATCAATACGTGTGAAGGAAAGCTTTATCGTTTGCCAAAAGAGGATGTAGTGTTTATTCCAATAGAATCAACAACAATAGAACTGCTTTCAAAACATATTCATAATTTATTAAAAAAACAATACCCACAATTTAAAATTACAATTATAATGTCCGAAACCCCAACAAGCACTGTTGTATATTCAGGAGAAGATTGAATAGGTGGAAACCAAAATCATAGAAGATGAAGAATATGAGTATAGCGATTGTTTTGTTTTCTGGAGGTTTGGATTCCACTGCTTGTGTTTATTGGGCTCTAGATAGGTATGAGAAAATTATACTTTTGAGTTTGCTTTACGGGAGCAAAGAGGATGAGGTTATAGAAAGAGTAAACCAAAAATATAGTTCCCTTCTATCTTTGGAAGGAAAGATTATTACAATTCCCTTTCTAGGAGAGTTTGCAAAGTCTGCTGGTTCCAAGTTATCTAAGGGGGAAACAGAACCCCCTTCCTTATCAAATTTCTCTGAACTTGATCGGAAAACAATTACAAATGAAACGATGAAACAAGTATGGGTTCCAGGTAGAAATATCTTGCTTTTATCTATTGCAGCATCTTTTGCCGATAGCATGAAAGAACCTGTTGACATTATTTTTGGGGCAAATCTGGAAGAAGGTGAAACATTTCCTGATAATACAAAAGAATTTGTTGATAAAATGAATGAAGCGCTTACTTTTGGGTGTATGAACAAAGTTAGAATTCAAGCACCTTTTCATGATTTATTAAAAAACAACATTGTAGATTATCTTGAAAAGATAGGGGCAAATCTAGAATTTTCTTCTTCTTGTTATAGTGTAGAAGATTGGTCAAATGATGGAAAACCCATTCATTGTGGTAAATGTGAATCTTGTTTAAGGCGTAAAAGAGCATTCAGTAATGCAGAAATTTCTGATAAAACGCTCTATAAATGAGAAAAACATCATAAGAAGAAATTCTTATTTAGTGTTCTGCTTTATGTTTAATAATTGGGGTGATAATTTATGAGTTTCCGAATTTTTTCGGTACTAAAAGATGGCAGTTATCATGAAGTTCCACCTGTAAAGGAAAGTTTAGTTCATGAAGGGGACGCATTTCTAATAATCGACAGAAGAGGTAAGAAAATTTACATCTATAGAAAAACCGGTATATCTAGTGCTTTGTCATATTCTGCAGGAAGAGCCGCAACAAACTTGAAAACAATTAGAGGATCGAAATATCAGGTTGTTAACATTGAACAGGAAGATAAAGATCGAATTCTTACATACATTTTGGATAAGATGGATTCACTTCCAATATCCGAAATTAGAGTAGAACCATTTCCTGAAAAACAACAAACATCATTCGTCTATGGTGAAAAAACTAGACCAATTATACAAGAACACTTTAGCTCATCAGAACCTTTGACTCTATCATTTGAAGAAAGCGAAGCTGTAATAAGAGATGTAGTTAAGGATAGAACTCAAATTGGTGAATTGAAAAACTATGATGTTGAGGAAATTGTTAAGACTCTTGCATCAAAAATTCTCTTCGATACAAATATTGAAACCGCTAAAAGTATGGAAAAACCTCCACGTCATCAGCTTAGATCTGAATTAATCAAAAAGATAGATGTGTTACTGGATAGTATTTACTAAGAAAATCAATACTTAAAATTCTAAATTAATCAGTTGGAAAATCAGTTTTCAACTGTTCCTTTTAACCTTTGCAATGAAGAAGCCCTCTGTTTCATGAATATGTGGATATAGTTCTTGTGCTTTGTTTTGTAGTAGTCGAGATGGGAATCCGAGCATCGGAGTTGCCTCTTCTAAAGAAAAATTACTGTTTCTTTCTAAAAAAGAAGATAGTATTTCATGATTTTCTTCCCTGTATAAAGAACAGGTTGAATAAACAATAGCTCCCTCTTTCTTAACAAGTTTTGAAGCTTCATCAAATAAATCTCGCTGTAGATTAATATACCATCGCAAATCTCTTTGTTTTACTCTCCATTTTATCTCTGGTCTAGAAGAATAAGTACCTGATCCTGAACAAGGAGGATCAAGAAGGATTTTATCATACTCTTGGCTTGTTTGGTTATGAAGTGTTCTTGCATCCGCTTGTGTGGTTTTCACTGAAGTTATGCCAAGTAGTTTTAATCTTTCTTTCAATATTTTCATTCTTTCTTCATTAATATCCACAGCCTCAATATTCCTGCCATCTCCTAGAATTGCAGCTAGATGAGAGGTTTTTCCTCCTGGGGAAGCGCACATATCGAGTATTTTTTCTCCCTCCTGTGGGTTTAAAATAAGTGAAACCAAAGCAGAAGCTTTTTGTTGAATTACTATTTTTCCTTCCTTAAACTCATCAAATTGAGGGATGGGAATTTCACTTTCTGTTATCTTAATAAGTCCATCAATCTCTTTAACAGTTTCAAAAGCTAGGTTTTTGCTCCTAAAATTTGTAGTGATTTCTTCAATATTGGATTTAAAAGGATTTACTCTAACATATATTGGGAGATTCTGGATAAATGTAGAGACTAGCTCTGTTGCAAAATTCTCATCCCACTGATTTATGAATTTTCTAACAATCCAAGTGGGAGTAAAAAACTCAATGGATAATTTAGAAGCTAAATCCACTCTGTTCTCATAAAGTTCTTCTTCTTTGATTTCTTGTATCAATTTCAGAATCTCATCAAACCCTAGTTCCTGAATGTTCTCATAATGGGGCTCAAGGTTTTCTTTTATGTATTTGAGTTGTTTATTATCAACCTTCAATAAATATGTTGCAATTCTAAGTAGAGCTCGAGTCTTGCTTGATATTTTTTTAATGGAAAAAGAGGAACTGCTCTTCTTTATATAAAGATCAATAACATTCAATTTTCTGAAAATTTCAAAAACCAACGAATATAAGATTGATTCTTCTTCTCTATTCAATTTATGTTCGGAAATGGTCCGTCTAAGTTCAACACGGATCGATTTTCCTTTCTCGATTTGAGATAAGACTGTTATTACTAGTGGAATCAGAGAATTCATTATACTCCCCCATCATTGAGTATCTTCTATTTAAGAAAAAACTTAAAGCTAATTAAGTTTTAGCTCTTCATAAGATTTCCAATTTATCGTTTCGTGTGGATAAAACAGAACTTTTTCATTTGTTTCCAATTGTAGAATTTGTGAAAATTTCCTTAATGAAATATTGCAATAATCCAAGAAAGGAATAAAGACGTAGTTAATCTTATGTTTTTGATATTCGTGCGCTCTTCTTGTATCCAAATTGAAACTTAATATGGTTGAAATACCGTTTTTCTTCAATTGTTCAAAATCATCCTGAGAAAAACTCTGTTTTTCAAGTACAATGGATAGTGTTGAATCTCTAGGAGCATAGGGATATGTTAACCATTTCTTATTTGAATGACTTAAGGATGAGAGAAAATCTTCAAATGAAAGGTTAGGAAGGTTCCAGTATGGTATTGTCTTCTCTGAATTCAATGTCAGATTAAAAGGTTCGATTTTACTTATTCCAAGCGTTTGAACGAAGTATTTGAAACTCCCATTTTTTGCATATATCCATTTTTCTGGGAGTTTAATTGTCTTTATATTATTCGTAACTAGTGACCGTAAAATCGCAAAGTTGCTTTCAGATAGAGGAAAATTCTTGGTAGTAAAAGGAAGAGGCAAAACCGTCAATACTAGAGTTGTTTTGTTTTCATTCATAAAATGAATCAACTTTAGATTTACAAAAGGAGACACTACAATGCTCTTGACATTTATTGCGTTTAAGACTCTCTGAACATATGTTCCAAACTCAATTCCAAAATCTGATGATTGATTCACTTCTTTATCAGTTAAATTTCTTAAAGAAGCGATAATTTCTTCTAATGTTTTAGTCATTCTAATTATGAAGTTATTAACCGCTTAAAAAAGAATTTGGGGGGAAAGTTAAAACTGAAATTGTTATTCCTCGATTTTCCAACCACTTTTTATCCAAGCATTTTTCATCTTAGGATTTTTTTCAAGAAATTTATTGATAACTTCCTTTGGAACTTTGTTCATTGCACAGGAAAAATTTGCACATTTTTTACATGCAAATCCAAGCAGAACCTTGGAAAAATAACCAGCAACAATTAAAAATAGAACTGTGCTAATTAGTATACCCACACCCAATACGATATTACCTTCAATATTCATAAAGAAGTACACTATCCCCCATATTGATCCAAGAAATGGGAATAAATCTATGAAACTTCCAAGTATGAGCATAAGTGTTTTTTCCGTTCTATTTATTGGTCCAGGCCTATATCTCCATAATTTTGGCATTCCTCTCAAAGCCCAGCATTTCAAACATTTTCCTTCTCTTTCATAGAAAGGACAATGACTACATAGCAACCTAGGTTCAATTATCAAGAATGTGATTAAAACAGTACTTACATAGGATATTAACATCCACCAATGTCCTATTAATAATCCAGAGAAGATGAATATTTCAATAGCTAACAGCCTATACAGAATATTTCCGATTGAAAACTTATTCGCAAATTTCTTATCTACAAAACAGATTAATTCACCATTAAGTTCACATTCAATACAATTGGAATCCTCCCTAGCTATACAGTTTTTTAGATTATTGTCAGTAATTTCAGATGTCGAAGACATTTATATAATTAGAGATGAAACGCTTTTTCTTTAAATTTTGTGTAATTCTTTGAAGATTGGAATTAAGTTACCTGAGATTATTCAGAAATCACTAACTTCTTGAGATACTTCATTTTTCTTCATAAACTCTTCTAGTTCTGAATATTCCAGAGGTGTTCCAACTCTTACTCCTGGGGCTTCAATCTCCATAGCACTCAAAGCTGAGGCTATTTGAGCTGTTTCTTGCAGAGATCTATTTTCAAGAACCCCATAGATGATTCCACTCATAGTAGCATCGCCTGCACCTGTAGTATCTTCAACAAAAACTTTTGGTGGTTTTGTTTTAATGATAATCTTTCCATCACTTAACCACTGACCTTCTTTTCCAAACGTGATGTTAACAATCTTAAGACCCCAATCGAATAACATCTTCATCCCCTTAGTTACATCTTGTTCATCTGCAAGAGCAATTAATTCTTCTTCATTCAAACTCGTTATATCACATTCCTTCAAAAGAGATATTGCTTCCTCGCGCCTATTCTTAATTATTGAAATGGATGGTGCGCCCGCTATCAATCCATCTACAGATTTTGTTAGATTAATACATTTCTTGATGGCATTTATTCCTTTATCAGATGTTAAAGAAGTCCATACAAAACATCTTGTTGAAAGAAGCTTATCTTTAGGAACGTGTTCCTCCGAAAATAAGTTATTAGCACCTTTATAGGCTAGAATTGAACTATCTTTTCCCCATGGGGTTAGTAAAATAACTGAAATCGCAGTAGTATCATCATTGAATACGCTGACACCTGAAACATCAACTCCATGATTTCTCATATCTTCTAAACACTCTTTTCCATTCATGTCATTACCAACTCCCCCAATAAATGCAGTTTTTAACCCAATATGAGAAAGATTGCAGGTTGTATTTGCAGCGGAACCTCCTGGATGAAATTTCACACTTCTCACATTAAGTTTTGAGGAATGTTCAATTGCCATGTATTTCTTTTCAGTATGGTTTTTTCCAATGAGCTCCATTCTCATAACATCGTCAACAGAAAAAATCATGTCCATGGTACAGGAACCCAAACCTACAACATCATACTTCATTTCAGTGCTCATTTCTATTAAACCATCAATATTGTCTATACCTAAACATTAGTGCTAATTTTATAAAACATTCTAGTTGTGTAATTACACCCAGATTAGAATTTAATTTTCAATACGAATTCCAGTAGGTTATTGCTTTGGATACGAGTTTTCTTTTTTTTCCTTTTACTATTTGGTGTATCGCTTCAAGTTGCCCCTTTTCTTGTTTTTTTACAATTTCGGTTTCTATTGTAACTTCTTCTTCAAAAAAGGCCTGTTCTTTATAACTTATTTCTAGTTTGCTTAATTCATATTGCTTCAATGTTTTTTCCGGCATCTCTTCTATTATCCATTCTATGTTTGTTCTATGGTTTACGTGTTGATTTATGTCCAGATCATGCATCCTTACCCTCATAATTTTCTTCGTATCTACTTTCTGTGGTAATGGAAGCCCAGGAAAATCATCTTCTATAGCTCTTTTAGTCTCAACCTCGAAATCAGGCCAAAATTCCTTAAAATTAACTGGTTGTCGTTTTCTGAAATTAAACAGTAACCAGCTTGTTGTTGCTTTACAAATTACTTTATTCTCCCCGTCACTAAGTTCAAATTCCCTCAAAGTATATTTTGGATTTTCTGATTCTGCTACCCAAGTTACAACTTTGATTTTTTCATCTAGTTCTGGATAACGAGAAACTTCCACTGTATATCTAAGGAGTAACCAAGTAAGACCTTTAGGAAAAAGCTGTTCATGCCCCACACCAAGTTCATGAGCATGTTTGTAAGCAATATGTTGAAAATAATCTATGATAGCTGGAAATTGTAATTTTCCTCTGATGTTAATTTCATTGATTCTGGGTGTAAAAGCAAGTTCGTACATTAAAGATCACAACAGAAAAAACCGAGTTTTGCTTGTATAAAAGATTTGCTTGGAAAAAGGAAAGAATATATTTCTGTTACTTAAATATAAAACTTTAATTTACATTTCCTTTAAATTTGAAATATGAAATCGGAATCTAAACTAAGTGACATAGCATTTAGTTTCACAATTGATTTGAATTTTACCCTAATCTCTCTTAAAGAATTCTGTGGAGAAATTGAAAAGTACTTAAAAAACAGTGATGAATTATTACTGAAAGAAGAACATAGACCAGAGTTACGGAATCTATGGGAATTAGTAAAGGAAAAAGAATTAAAGTTCAATGTAGAAATTGTAGATAATTTGAATGAGGAAACTCTTTCAAAAGAGGAATTGCTCCTAAATAAATTACTGGAATCTAGCATCTATAGTATGAAAGTAATTCCATTTTATAGAATGTCTGTTGTTTATTCTTTTGCTCTTTTGAAGGTTTTTTAAAGGATTATCTGAAGGAGGTTTTTTTACTCAAGCCAGATACCTTGAAAAAACGAAGCAAATCAATTGATTATGAAACCCTTTTCGACTTTGAGAATTTAGAAGACATTCGGTTTCATATTGCGGCTAGAGAGGTAGAAAACATAGGTTATATGAATATAGATGAAATTAAAGATTATCTAAAAAATATCTTCAATATAAGTTTAAATAAAATGAAAGATTGGGAAGATTTCAGAGAGAATTATTTCAGGCGAAACGTCATAGTTCATAATAATAGTAGGATTTCAGAGATTTATGTTAGAAATCTAAAACTCCCAAATGAAAGGATTGGAGAAATCCTGTATTCGGATTTAGAATACGCGGAGAAATGCATAATAAACACATTAAGCTGTATATATTTTATAAAAAATCAAATTGAAGAAAAGTTGAAGTTGGAATAAAAACTCAATAAACTGATCTAAAAACTAGTAGGAAAGAAAGGATTACAAAGAAAGCTCCCTTTAATTATTTTTGAACTTTGATTCTCAAAAAAGAGAGATAATAACATCTTTTTATATTCAATTTCCAATACATAAGCAGTAAAAATGAAAAAACACAATGTCATTCTAATTTCAATAGCTTCTATGTCAGGTATCATATTACTTCTCGGTATAATTCTTACAATTGATATACTACTTACTATAGGAATTGCAAGCTTTATTAGTATAATTTTCAGTGGAGGATGGAATTTCTATATGGATTACGTGAGAAGAGAAAGAGACAAAGAATGGAAAAAAGAAGATAGGAAAGAAGACAAGATAGAGGAATTAAAAAATATTCTTATGAAAACTCAAATTCATCTGGAGAAAGGAACTAGAGTGCCTGCAGCCCATTCCATAGTTTTGGATTTATATAATTTTATTTCTAACAATATAGGTATCTTTCCTACTATTCTGGAAGAAACTCAATATCAAAAGGTGGAAGAAATTCTTGATTACACCTCAAACAACAGAATAATTGGTAAAAAACAACCAAATGGAAAATGGTCCGATAGAACCTACTCGCTCAAAATCGATTCTAGTGTAAACACTGCGGAAAGGAAAGCATTAATGGATCTAAGAAATAGCAAGGAAAATATTGTTACCAAACTTGTAGATAACATAATCAAAATATGCAAAAGTTTACAAAAGGATTTGAAAAACTAGATTTTTATGGTTTTATTCCATTCATTCCTTTAGATTCTCTAAAAAGTAACTTGCCCTTTATATTCAATTCCTCTCTTCAATAGTTGAATCTTCATGATTAATTTATTCAGAAATTGCTTATTCTCTGTATTGATTCTTAGTTCTAGTTTTTTTATTATTTCCTTACTAGATAGAGCTTTCACATCTTGTTCATCTTCAAACATTCCCTCTGCTCTCCCGTACAGACACCAGAACTCCACCTTCTCCGCTACTTTCGGATAAACCTTCAAATCCTTCTCCTTGAATATCGCTTGTGTTGATCTCTTCGCATCAATGATTCTTTTCGTATTATCCTTGTAGTATACAACTATTTCAGGTTGAATCCAAGCTTGTTCTTCTAACTCAGGAGTATCAATCTTAGGTTTCCACTTCCAATCTAAACCAGCTAGCAAAACCTCTGCTATCTCTTTACACAACTCTTCCCATTTGTAAGCAGTAGTAGAAGTAAACCAACAAGCTTCTGCTTGTTTATGTTTATACAAATGACTAGGATCAGCAAAACCTCTTCCACATTCCTCACAAACATAAGGTTTCTCATCAGTATGCCTTGCTATAATGTGTAGTTTTAATCTTCTAGCATGAGAAAAGGAAGCATTACATTCTTCACAAACATGAGGACGATGATTCTGATGAATGACTCTAACATGGTCATTGAGATGCTGACGAAGCTTGAAAGCAAAACCACACTCTTCGCAGACATATTGTCTTTTATCTGTATGAATAGAAACAATATGTTGTTTTAGATGATCAGGAAGTTTGAAAGATTTACCACAAAATTCACAAGTGTGTTTTCTTATATTTGTGTGCACACATTCTACATGACGTTTCAAATTATCTTTTCTCTGAAAAGATGAATTACATTGGTTACAATCAAATTTTCTTTCTTTGAGATGAACAGAATGAATATGTCGCTGAAGAGTTCCTGATTGATTGAATTTTTTGTTACAGAATTCACAAACATATAATCGAAGATTTAAGTGAACTTCTCGTAAATGTCTGTTTAGGTGATCTTTTCGTGTAAAAACTTGATTACATTCCGAACAATAATAAGTGGCTGCTTTAGTATGAAGACAATTTATATGTCGATTTAAAGAATATTTTCTTTCGAAAGATTTGCCACATATTTCGCATATATGACTAATATTTTCTTTTCTTTCATTCATACTATACAATAAAGAATATTTAAATTACAATAAAAACTCAAAGAAAATAAAAAGGGTTGAAACGCCTACATTCGGCGTCCACGGCGCCCACCTTTACGGCGGCACCCATCATGCGGTAACGGAGTCACATCTTCTAGTCTTAGTATTCTCATTCCTGATCTTTTCAGTGCTCTTAGTGCTGCTTGTGTTCCTGGTCCTGGGGTACGGTTCTTATGTCCCCCTGGTGCCCTATATCTTACATATAGTTGATACACTCCCTTGCTTTGCGCTTCTTGTGCTGCTGCGTTTGCTGCTTTCATTGCTGCGTAAGGGCTGGACTCGTTTCTGTCAGCTTTGACAAACATTCCTCCGCTTTTACGGCTGAAAGTTTCAGCACCGGAGATGTCAGTGATGTGAACAATAGTATCATTATAGCTTGAAAAAATGTGAGCAATACCGTATTTTGATTCTCTTCTTCTTGGTCTAGCTTCTGCTGGTTTAGCTTCTGCTTCTTTAGTTTCTGCTTTTGGTTTTGTTTCACTCATGAAATCACCTACTTACCTTCCCCCGATTTCTTAACAAGAGTTTTAGCGTTCTTGATTATCTTCTCAGCGATAGCCGGACCAATTCCTGGAACTTGAGTAATATCTTCAACTGAGGAACCAGCAATTTTCTGTGCTGTTTTGAAACCATGATCCTGCAAAAGCATAGCTGTCTTTGCACCGATACCTTCAATCTGAGAAAGATCAGCAATAGTAGCAACTTTAGATTTCTCCTCCTTAGGTTTAACAGGAGGTTTTTTCTCTTTTGGTGCTTCCTTTACCTCAGGTGCAGGTTTGGGTTTAGGTTTCTCTTCCTTAGGCTTAACCTCTTCTTTCTT
>JAGLTB010000012.1 GCA_023270155.1 Candidatus Heimdallarchaeota archaeon
TTTAGGTTTGGGTTTTTCAGTTTTCTCAGGTTCCTCAACTACTGGAGGAGCTTGTGGTCTAGATGGATGTTGTGGATCATTTAACGGAGATCTTGGTGCATAAGCAATTCCGTTTTCTTCTTTTACTGTTATCAACCTACTTGGTGAAGTAACTATTCCTTTGTCTATTGCTATATGTCTATGTGCAATAAACTGTCTAGCTTGATAAGGTGAATTAGCTAAACCCATTCTATGAACAATTGTTTGTAGCCTTCTATCAAGTACTGTTTTTACATCTATAGCAAGAACTGAATCCAAATCAGCACTTTGAGAGAGCATACCAAATCTTGATAATCGCGAAAGAAGTTCCTGTTCTCTTTGACTTCTGACTTCAGGATCAAGAGCTAAAAGATCACGTGCCTGATGTCTAGCTTTCGAAAGAACAGTTCTAGCTTTCCATAATTCGCGTTTATTTCTAAGACCATATTCTCCTACTAAGGGAAGTTCTCTTTCTAAACGAGCTTGATCATAAGGATGACCTGGAGATATACTTTTCTTTTTTTGTCTTCTTATTCCACCCATGTTCTCACCTTATCGTTTCTTCTTTGATACACCCACGGTTGATCCACTCTTTCCATGAGTTCGGGTCTTTTGCCCTCTTACTTTAAGTTTAAATGAGTGTCTAATTCCTCGTCGGCTACGAATACGGATATATCTTTCAATATCCTGCTTAGTTTGGAGAATAAGCTGAGCCTCGGTGATATGTAAATTGTCACCTGTTTGACGATCTTTCCTTCTGTTAACCATCCATTCTGGTATTCCTGCTGAGACTGGGTCAGAAATAATACTTTCAATCTCTTTTATTGTTGCATCAGTAAGAGAACCAACGCGGTCAGAATAAGGGATGTTAAGAGTTCTTACAATTGTCTGAGCTAACCTTCTATTTACTCCAGATATCTTTGAAAGACCTAGAGAAACAGGAAGATGCCCTTCTAAATCTGTAGACTTAATTCTAACTAAATGGCGAAATGACATGTTATCACTTTTCATTATTTTGTATTCCACAACCCGAAATTGTGGTGCTCACATTTCTTTATTCAAGAATGGGAGAGTTGCTCTCCATTGAGCTTCGCCATGTGCTTTCTTTCAATTATAGCACAAACGATTTCAAGAAGACTGCATAAATGATTTTTTTAAAGATTTGCTTAAGCGAGAATTTTAAAGCACGATTTAATTAGAGAATGGAGCCAGGACGGGGATTTGAACCCCGGCGCCTCAAGGGCAATGCATTTCCAATGCATCTCCGTAACCGCTTGGATATCCTGGCAAGAAATGATTATAGAGGGATAAATTTGCTTGTAATAAAAATATTACCATGAGGTGCTAAATGGCATGTTTTTATCTCCGAAAACCTTTTCTTCTACTCCTATATTCTAAATCGGAAATAATGAAAATCTTCATACTTGTTGGTTTGCAACTCAGTGGAAAATCCTCGCATGGTCATAGGCTAAGAAAAGAAAAACAAATCCCTATGATTGAAACAGGTCATGCAGTCTACCACGAAATCAAGCATCAAGGATTAGAAGTAAATCATACTAATACAACAAAAATTATTAAGGAACTTCTCTCCAAAGACCCTACTGCATTTGCTCAAGCTATTCTTGAATACGAGTATGAAAACTACAAAAATTCATCTGTTCTTCTTTTTAACGGCATCAAATCACCAGCTGAAATAGATTATGCAGGAAAACACTTTGGTTCAGATAATATAAAGATACTAGGATTCCATGCTAGTCAACAAACGAGGTTTAACAGAGTAAAGAATCCTGATAGATTCAAGGTTTCAGGAAATTATCTTGAGAAAACTCAAGAGGATCAAGATTTAGCTAAATGGGACAATTTCATTAGTCGAGATATTAGAGAAATAGGTTTGGGGATAGGTAATGCACTTGCATTCGCTAATGAGATTGTTATAACTGAAGATAAAATATGGCCATATCACTCATTCAATAATTCATACAACTATTTCAAAAACTATGTTCTCTCTTAATAGAAGCAGTTTTCCAGTAGGAAAATAGATTGGAAAGGAAATTTGTTGAAGGCAAAAATGCTTATAAATAGAAGCACTTCTTATGGATTAAAACCGACCAGTGATACCTATGGCTTCGAAGTTTTTGATGCTTTTCAAACCATTTCAACGTTTTACGCTTGAAATAAAAAAACCCGCGAGAAAGCCTTCTTTCAAAAGAAAGCTAGCTTGGACTTTCGGAATACTGGCTCTCTATTTAGCAATGCTGAATATACCTATTGTCGGCGTACCTAAAGAAGCTGGAGTAGGTACGGATCCTTTCTTTGCAATGAGAGCAATATTAGCTTCCCAACGAGGAAGTTTAGCTGAACTCGGTATTGGACCGATTGTTACAGCAGGTTTGATTATGCAATTATTAGTGGGATCGCAGATAATCAAAGTTGATTTCACTAGCTCTGAGGAAAGAGCTTTGTACACCGGGTCACAAAAAATACTTGCTGTATTGATGACTCTTTTCGAAGCTTTAGCCTATATTCTTGGTGGTGCTTATGGTGAAGATCTAACTTTCGAAGCACAAATGCTTATCTTAGCCCAATTGATTATAGCAGGACTCGTTATCTTGCTGATGGATGAAGTTGTTCAGAAAGGATATGGACTAGGAAGCGGAATAAGTCTCTTTATTGCTGCAAGTGTTTGTTTCAATATCTTTGATGGAATGTTTAGTTTGACTCAAGAATCATCCGGAGGAATTAGTTGGTATAGAGGATGTATCTTAGCCTTCTTTCAAGGAATAGGAAGAGGCGATGTAATGACTCCTTTCAGTAGACCTGGAAGAACCCCGGATCTTGTTGGTTTGTTAGCTACAATTGTAGTATTTGCAATGGTAATTTATGTTGATTCCATAAAGATTGAGATTCCTGTTCAACATAGTCAATATAAGATGCCAGCACGCTATCCAATTAAGTTCCTATATACTTCCAACATCCCAGTAATACTTGTTAGTGCCCTATTTGCTAATGTTTATTTCATATCAAATCTGATGCACAACAAATGGTCAGGTGAGAGTACGGGTTTCAAATACTTTTTGGTGAATTTCATGGGGAGATGGGAAGAGATACCGGATACGAGTCAACTGCAGCCAGTCTCAGGATTGGCTGCTTTAACGACGGCTCCATATGGACCGGAACAGGTTGGAGTCCATCCAGGAAATGCTATTGCATATATGTTCCTCATGATAATACTCTGTGGTGTTTTCTCACGGATTTGGATAGATACGGCAGGTATGAGTTCAAAGAATGTTGCACAGCAATTATTAGATGCCAATATGCAAATACCGGGATTCAGACGTAATCCAAAGATAGTTGAAAGATACCTCGAAAGATATATTCCTATTGCTGCGTGGATAGGAGGATTCTTTATTGGTATTCTAGCTGCAGTAGCGGATTTTCTAGGTGCGTTAGGTACGGGAACGGGTATTCTACTTACAACGGGTATCCTAAGACAATATTATGAGATATTCGCGAGTGAACAAATAAGTGAGACAGTTCCAGCACTTGCTGGATTACTTGGCTTAAAATAATCACTCACACTTTCTTTTATTTTTTAAAAGCATCATAATTGAAGTTCGATAACCTTATGTGATTGAATACTCTTTATTGATGCTACAGCAATCTTTAAAGCTTTCAAGCCATCAATTGATGTAACGTGAGGTGCTTTTTTCTCTAAACAAGCATTAATAAAACTCAACATCTCAGCTTTCAATGGTTCTTGCCATTGAATCTTTTGTTGTTTTGCCCATTCTTGATCTTCAATTACATAATCTTGAGTGATGTAATCAGCCTCAACTATTCCTTTCTCACATGTTAGCATAAGTTTTCGTAGTTTATGTGGAGTAAGATAATTTGATTCGATAAATCCAGTTATTCCGTCTCCAAAATCCAGTAATATTTCTGCATAATCAAAATATGCGTGCCTTAACTTTCCACCTCTAGCATAAACCGAGACAGGATCTTTTCCTAATAAATGTCTAAATACATCAATATCATGTATACTCACATCTCTAATGACATCAACATCTTTCAATCTATCAGGCCAATATGGACCTAAACGTCTAGCACTAATAAGTACTAGATCTCCTAGTTCAGCTTCTTCAATCAATGTTTTTGATCTCTTAACAATTGGATTGAATCTTTCAATGAAACCTACAGAAACAACAACATCTGAATCTTTTTCTTTTTCAATGATATTTTCAGCTTCCTCTATAGAGCTTGTCATTGGTTTCTCAATCAAAATATGCTTTCCATGTTCAATAGCTTTTAGAGATATTTTACCATGAGTTGATGTTGGAGATGCAACTGTTACTGCGTCTACTTCTTCAGAATTAAAAATTTCTTCCAAATTCGGAAATGATTTAACATTAAATCGTTTTGCAAGAATCTTAGCTTTGGTTTGATCCAGATCATAAACACCTATTAAGTTTGATTCCTGTAGTTCATTGAAAACTCTTGCATGATTTGTTCCCCAACTCCCTACTCCAACAACAACAACATTAAGTTCCGCCATTTCATTCACTTTCTTCGAAATAATTCACTCATTTTGAGTAAAGAAAAGTAAATATTTAAAATTTCTCATAAGTTACATTGCTAGTTTAGAAAAGAAAATTGAAATATATAAACACAACTGCTTTATTATATTGAAGAAACAGAGCTCAGACAAAAAATATAGTTTGATGGAAGAATATAGGAAAATTACTCCAAAGTATGTAGAAGTAAAAGGTAAACCATGGAGAGATTTCCAACAATATCTTATGAATATTGGAAAACAACATTCCCTACCCTGTGATGGGATTCTAGTAGATATTGGTACAGGAAATGGAAGAAACTTGGAGCTTTTCAAGGAGCAAAAATGGCATTTCTTCGCTTCAGATTTATCATTGGATTTACTGAAAAATTTAGTCGATCTTCCTAAACAAAAACTTCACATTCTAAACAACGATATGAGAAGAATCCCAATAAGAAGGAATGCTGCAGATTTAATTTTGTGTATTGCAACAGCTCATCACTTGGAGAATAAAGAAGAGACAATCGAGGTATTGAGGAATATTTCAATTATTCTAAAGCCTAAAGGATATATCATCCTTTCATTTTGGAGACGATGGAAACCCGACACTCTGAAAAAAATGGTAGTTGATATGATTGCTTTTCCAGTAAAAAAAATCTTCAATAATAAATGGAAGCACGGAGATATTTTTCTTCCTTGGTATAACAAAGATAAACAAGTAGTAGCAAGAAGATATTATCATTTATTTACAAAGAGAGAACTCTTAGGGATTCTAGAAGCATCTAATTTGAAAGTATGTAACTTTGCTCTAACAGGAGGAAAGAGTGGAAAAGATAATTTCTTTGTACTTTTACAGAAAAATAACTAGAAATTCACACATATATTCCCTGTAATTAAACTCCAGTTACAAAAGCTTTTAAAATAAACTTCTTTCTTGGTGTAAGTAAGAATATGCATAGAAAGTGGTTTAAAAATGCCTTTCTGGGATAAATGGTTAGATTCTATCGCACAATGGATTGCAGGTAATGGTTGGAATGACCGACCTGAATCAGCATTAGTTATTACACTTATAGCTATAATGCTTTCAATATTTTCAACCTTTGTTACAAGACTTCTAACCAATCAAGGCGAATTAAAAGAAAGCATGCAAAAAGTAAATGATTGGAACCAAAGAAGAAAGAGAGCTATGCAAACAGCGGATAAGAAATTATGGTTAACCGTTAAACGAGATGAAGAGAGAGTTAAGAAAATGCAATCTTCTATGATGTTTAAACGAATGAAACCCATGCTCTTTACTACTATTCCGTTCCTATTATTATTTGCAATTCTTCGTAGGGCGTATACGGGTCATTATTATGCTTGGCTTCCCTTTAACTTAGGTCAATTTCCATGGATAGGAGCAGGTTGGACTGCACCATATCAAGACCCTGCAACAGGAGTTTGGTACGCAAAAGTTCCTTTTACAATGTGGTATTTCATCACAGCATTTGCTTTTGGTTCATTAATATCTAGACTGTTTGGTGTTACTCCTTCTGGTGCAACACAAACTAAGAAAAAACCAAAACAAGAACAGAAGAGAACTCCAACTCCAACTTCAATTACTAAAGAGAAACTCGCTAGAACCAAACAAGTAACCACAAAAGATACAGCAAAAAAATAAGGTAATAAAAATGGTTAGACCTTCATTACGTGTAGCAAAAACTCGAAAAGTAAGAACCCCTTCTCATACTAAAATAAGAAGAATTGATAAAAGAACAAAGAGGCCACACTGTTCACAATGTGGAGCAGTTCTTCATGGCGTTGTTTTTGGACATCAGAGCAAAGTAAGAAAAACATCAAAATCAGAGCGTTTACCATCAAGAGTTCATGCGGGATATATGTGTTCTCGTTGTTTAAAAAGTGGAATTAAGGCAAAAGCTCGAGCAACTCCTTAGAGGAAGTGGCTAACTTGCCAATTATCGCAGTTTCAGGTCCGCATGGTTCCGGAAAGAGCACCGCAGCTCAAAGAATTGCAGAACAGCTTAAGTATAAGTACGTCTCTGCAGGCGAGTTATTTAGAGATATGGCAAGAGAAGAAGGGAAGAACATCGAAGAATTCAGTAAAATTGCGGAAAAAAGGGAGGAAATTGATAGATTTATTGATGATCGAACCCTGGATATTGCAAAAGCAGAAGATAATATTGTTATCGATGCTCAATTAGGTGGTTGGGTTCTAAAAGATATGGCAGATTTGCTAGTTTATATTACAGCCCCATTAGATATTAGAATTCAGCGTATTGCTCAAAGAGAGAAAAGGCTAATTGATACTATAAAAACAGAAACTTTAACTAGGGAAAAATCTGAAAAAGAACGATATCAAAAACTGTATAATATAGATATTTCAGATTTATCTATCTATGATGTAATAGTCAATTCGAATAAATTCGATGCATCTGATTGCGTTCAGATTATTATGACAGCAGTAAAAAAAATAATAAAAGGTGAAATTAAATGACAGCAATTCAAGTAGGAAGAATTATTGTAAAAACAAATGGAAGAGAGGCAGGAAGGAAGGCAGTGATAGTTGATTTAGTAAACCAGAACTTTGTGTTAGTTACTGGTCCAAATTCACTCTCATCAGTAAAACGTCGTCGTTGTAATATAGGACATGTGGAACCCACAGATAAGACAGTTGCAATAAAACGTGATGCTACTGATGAAGAAGTAATCGCTGCCATTGAAAAAGCTGATCTAAAGAAGTATATGGAAGAGAAGATTGTTCCTTAGAGAGGAATTATCTTTAATTTCCTAATATCTCTTTCTAACTTCGGTGATTATATGGCAATTACTTTTTCACCACAGCAAATTTTTCTTGAAAATGAGAAAGATGATATAATTACATTATCCAGTGAAACAACTGATTTTAAATGGGGTAAAGTACCACAAAAACGATCAATTGAGGAATTGCTGAAATATGGGATTATAAACATCGACAAACCAGCAAGACCAACTAGTCATGAAGTAGTTAGTTATATAAAGAAAATTCTCGACATCCCAAAAGCTGGACATTCTGGAACGTTGGATCCTCATGTAACTGGTGTTTTACCTGTAGCATTGGGAAGAGCTACAAGAATACTCAATACACTTCTATTAGCAGGAAAAGAATACGTCTGTAATATGAGAATACATGGTGAAGTAGAAGAAGAGAAGATACAATCAATAATGAAAGAGTATGTTGGTGACATTTATCAAAGACCACCCGTTAGAGCGAGTGTAAAAAGAGTATTAAGAGTGAGGAGAATTTACGAAGTAAAAATAATAGAAATCAAGGAAAGAGAGGTTCTTTTCAGCATAAAGTGTCAAGCTGGTACTTATATACGCAAATTCTGTCATGACATAGGTCAGAGTTTATCATGTGGCGCACACATGAAAGAATTAAGGAGAATAACCACAGGTCCTTTTAATGAAGATAAGTTTCTAACAACACTCCAAGATCTATATGATGCTGTGGAATGGTATAAGGAAGAGGGAGATGAAATCCCTCTGAGAAATATAATTTTACCTATGGAATATGGTGTGAAACATTTACCAAAAATATTCGTTAAAGACACATCTATTGATACATTGTGTCATGGAGCACCACTAGCTTTACCAGGTGTATCAAAGTTTACAAATAATTTCCAAAAGGGAGATTTAATCACTATTTTCTCTTTAAAACATGAATTAATTGCATTAGGTGAAGCACAAATAGATTCAGATAAGCTAGAAGAAAAAGAACAAGGACTAATTGCTAGTGTCAAAAAGGTTCTAATGGAGAGAAATACTTACCCTAGCCAGAAGAAAGAGAAATAAAAGAAAAAAATAGTTTGTGTTAAAAGAAAAAAAGCTTATTTTTTGAGAGTTACTTTGCCCCCTGCACCTTTTATTTTTTCCACTGCTTTCTCGCTAGCTTCATCAATTATAAGGTTTAAAGGGCTACCAATTTCACCTTGTGCAAGCAACTTTTTGTAACCTAATTCCGATAGATTGATTTGATAAGAATTGCCTTTCTTTATTGCTATTCCATCATTAATAAGAGAAGGTAACATTGCTTCAACATGGGATATGTTTATTGTCTTGTCTTTCTTTTGTCTTTTATAAGGACGTTTGAAACCATGCTTACCAATGGGGTCTCTCATTCCTTTGACTGTTAATATCCAATGATGAGATTTAGGACCTGCATTTCCAACTCCACCTCTCATTCCACTCTTTCGATGAGTCCTAACTATTCCCCATCCGTGGGTTCTTGAACCACGATGTTTCCTTCCTTTCCTTTTTGTTCGCACTGTCATTCTTATCAAGCCATCCTCACAATTAATTCGTTTATAGCTTCACCTCTATAACCTACTTCGCCACCTTCAGCGAATCCTTTTTTGATTCCACGATATCCTTTTCTAGCAGGATGGAGTCTAAAGAATTTTTTCAATTCAGGTATTTCATCTAAGATTACATCTCCTTTGTGTAAAGCCTTTGATAATACGGTTATAGTTGGATATTCTGTATGCTCTTTTAGGTGTTTGTTAGTTAACTTCTGTCTACCTGCAATTTCTCCTCTTTTTTCCAAAACGTGTTTCAGAATATCTTGGCTAATTTCACCCCAAGTAATAAAATTTTGAGCTTTCTTTAACATTCCAAGAAAGGATGGAGTATTTGGGATTAAAGTCATATAATTGGTTCTTCTAACGTTTAGCATGTCTAAGGTTGCCTGTATTTTGTAATTAACATTAATTTTACCTTTTAATCGGATTACTGCTAGTAACTCAGATTTGTTTTTTACTTGACTCATCTTCATCACCTTTATCTTGTCCAATCATATGGAGCCATAATTGAATATGTATTTTTTAGAGCTTCAAATGTTGCTTTAGCAAAATTCGATGTGGTTCTTGTTTCACCAAAGGTTTTACTCCACACATCAGATATTCCAGCTAATTCCAGAACAGTTTTCGCAGTATTACCTGTAACCAATCCTAAACCTCTTGGTGCAGGATATATGATCACTTCTGTTGAACCTACTTTCCCTTTAACTTTATAGGGTACAGTGTGAGGAGTACCACAAGTACATTCCCACGATCCACATCCTCTTCTGATTGGTCTGATGTTAAGTTTTGCATTAATCATGGCTTTCTTGATTGCGGGGCCAATTTCCTTTAGCTTAGCTTCACCAACACCAACATATCCATTTTTATTACCTACAACAACAGTTGCTCGGAATTTGCGTTTTCTTCCAGCGTCTGTTTGCCTTTGCACAAGACTAATATCTATTACATCATCCTCTAAAGTATCTCCAAACAGAAGTTCTACAATCTCAGGTTCAACAAGCGGTAGTCCTTGTTGAAAGAGTTCGTCTATTGTTGTTATTCTTCCTTCTTTTACTTGTCTACCAACTCTAGTTCTTGGTTCCCACTCATCTAAATCCAAAAATAAATTTCTACTCATTTTTTTCACCTTAATCCACTGAATCTATCTTAGATTTTGTTTCTTTAAACAAAACAGGCAAACTTTCAGGTTTAACGTCAACTTTGAGATAATTTGAAAAATGCTTATCATATTTCTCTTTATCTTCTTTAGCTAGTATTTTTGCATATGACTTGATATGCTCACCTTTTATTCTATCTTCAGAGGGTAACATTCTTTCATTATACGGAATGTCTACTCCTGCATCAACTACTCCCTTCAAAGTAGCGAAAATCCTAGTTCCAGGGTTTGCTGTATGAATCCCAATATCAAGAATAGCTTCCTTGATTTTTGCTTGGAGAGCCTTCTTTCCTGCAAGGTAACCTGTTAGATAGGCTGCTGGAAGGTTAGAAGTTGAAATTGTCCACCCATAATCTTTCAGATCAGATGATCTAATTTGGACAAAAGTTTTATCTCCACCTATTCTAGATTCAATAAATTGAACTAGAACTTGTTTATTTGAGGGTCGTGCGACAAACCTAATTTTTCCTGATTTTAAAAGCCTTTTACGTTGCTGATAGTCAGTTTTCAATTCTCTACGTCTTCTGAAAGGAACTCGATAGAGTGGTCCATATCTTTGTCTCTTAGGTTGTAATTTTCTTTTCTTTCTAATACCTTTTCTTCTTCTTTTTGACATATTTACCACCCAGTTATAATTCCGGTAGACGCTTCTTGGCTAAACCGTGCTCTGCAATATAGGTTCTTAGATACCTAACGGATCGGAATAAACCCCCTTTTGATTGGAGGTATAGTTTACGATAGTTAAGAGTATCAATGTACCCTTCATCTCTCAATTGTTGAAGATATTTTCTTTGTGCTCGGATTTTATTTATCCATCTTGTTTTGCTTGAAAGACGAGAATATTTTGGACCTTTTCGACTTCCAGGACCAATTCTTTGTCCTCTTTTCTTTTTTATTGCAACAGCTCTGACTCGTCCTCGACTTACTCCCTTTATTTTTCTCTTCTTAATATCACCATCATCTATATGACGTCTTACATCTTCTCTTGTAATTGCAAGAGACAGATCAGCTAGACTATCTGGATCAATCTTTACTCGATTTACGCCTACTTTCATTATTTTAGCTGCTATTTTTCTTTGTGTTTTAACATCCATTAATAACACCTTTTACCTTGTTTCATCAAGAAGACTCCTCTTCTGATTCATCTTCTTTATCTAATTTGAAGTCTTCATCTAATTCGAAATCTTCTTCGAATTCATCCTCCAAATCCTCATCAAGCAGTTCATATTCTTCATCGAGTACGGCTTCATCGAGTATATCTCCGATTTCTTCTATTTTTGCAGGTGGATTCAGGATTTTTAATCCCATGTCTGATGCATTATCAAGAATTTGTTGCTTTTTTCTTCCACCTACTGTATGTTTAATCATTACAGCTTCTGTTTCTTTATCGATGTAATCAAGCTCGTAAACATTGGCAACATGAACTACCTGATAACCGGAAGGATGTAGACCTCTGACATTTTTAGGCCCTCTATAACCGATTTTAACCAATCGAGGAACGCCTTTTCGTTTTTCTAGCATTTTATTATCTATTCCTTTAGGCTTTCTCCAACTTTTCTTAACTCGTTT
>JAGLTB010000013.1 GCA_023270155.1 Candidatus Heimdallarchaeota archaeon
CCCCTAACCATGGTTAAGCAATTCGAACACCTTGATGAGATAGGTTTACCAAAAGGAGTGATCAATCTTGTCCATGGTGGAGCTGAAGCTGTAAATACACTCATAGAGAGTCCTGATACAATTGGAATGTCTTTTGTAGGTTCAACAAAGATTGGAAAATTACTTTATAAGAAGTGTGGAGAAGCTGGAAAAAGGGTTCAAGTACAAGGAGGAGCCAAGAATTTCATAACTGTAATGCCAGATGCAAATATTGAAAGAACAGTTCCAAACATAATTACATCTTTCTTAGGAAATGCAGGTCAGCGTTGTCTTGCTGGAGGGGTTCTTCTAGCAATAGGAGAAATATATGAACCATTAAAGGAAGCTATTCTTGAATCTGCCCAGAAGATCAAAGTGGGAGACGGATTAGATGAAAGCGTGCAAATGGGACCACTCTCTTCAGAAGCTGGTATGAAAAATGTTCTTAGGTTCATTGAGAAAGGAATTGATGAAGGAGCTGATCTAATACTTGATGGAAGAGATGTTGAAGTAGGAGATAAGCTTTCAAATGGCTACTTTATTGGTCCCACAATTTTCGATAAAGTCACTCCAGATATGTCTATTGCAAAAGATGAGATTTTTGGTCCAGTAATTCCAATAATCAAAGCTGAAAACCTTGAAGAAGCAATCGAAATTATCAATAAAAATCCTTATGGAAATGCATCCTCTATTTTCACATCTGATGGAAAAACTGCAAGGGAATATCAATACAGAGTAAATGCTGGTAACATAGGAATAAACATAGGCGTAGCCGCTCCTATCGCTACATTTCCTTTCTCTGGGATGAAGGACAGTTTCAAAGGAGATTTACATGGACAAGGTAGGAATGCAGTAGATTTCTTTACAGAAGAAAAAGTAGTAATCACTAGATGGTTCTGAAAGATAGATGAGATGGTAATATGGAACTTGGGACCTTAGGATCTATTCTGAAGTATGCTCTAAAACTAGAAACTTCTTTAATCACATTTTCCAAAGGAGTATTAAGCAATAGTGATGAACCAAAAACTAGCGAAACATTTCAGGAATTAATTATCAAACATGAAAAAATATTGAAACGATTGAAACGAGTCCGTCATGAAAACACAACAGAAATGATTCTTGAACCTATAAAAAATTTCAATAGCAATGATTATTCTTTAAATGAACTTGAACAACAAGTTTACTCTGAAGAAAATATTGTACAAACCATGAAAAATATTGAAACAGTAATAAGAGATTTCTATTTCATTGCAGCTGAAAAAGTAAGTTTCATAGCAGAAGTATCTTCCTTTCTTGAAAATTTAGCAGAAAAACATCAAGAGAACTTAGTAACGTTTAATCAACCCCTCTGAATTTC
>JAGLTB010000014.1 GCA_023270155.1 Candidatus Heimdallarchaeota archaeon
TAGGAACTACACATCTAGTAACAATAATGAATGATTATGACTTGTTACCTACAAAGAATTTTAAATTTGGTAGTGATCCCCAAGCAGAGAAAATTGGAGGAGAAGTCTACAGAGAACTATTAGAAAAAGGTCCTGATCCATGTTGGAAGGGATGTTCGGTTGGTTGCACTCATGGAGTAAAGGAATTTGAGTGTACAACAGGACCATACAAAGGACAAAAAGTAAGTGTAGATGGTCCTGAATATGAAACCATAGCAGGTGTAGGATCTAATTGGTATGTCTGGGATCCTGAAGCTATTATCGAAATCAACTTCTATTGTGATACTTATGGAATAGACACCATAAGTTTAGGTACTTCTATAGCTTTTGTAATGGAATGCTATGAGTATGGCATTCTCAATAAAGCAAAAACTGGAGGTTTGGAATTAAACTGGGGAAATCATAAAGCTGCCTTAGAACTTCTACATCAGATGGCAAGAGGAGAAGGTTTCGGAGCTGTAGTAGGACAAGGAATTAGAAGAATGAAAAAGCAATTTGCTGAAGAACTTGGTGCTGATATTAATTTACTAAATGATATAGGTATGGAAAGTAAAGGACTAGAGTTCAGCGAATACATGACTAAGGAATCCCTAGCTCAACAAGGTGGATATGGTTTTGCATTGAAAGGAGCACAACATGATGAAGCATGGTTAATTTTCGAAGATATGGTAAGGGGAAATCTACCTACCTTCGAGAAAAAAGCAGAAGCCTTACACTGGTTCCCAATGTGGAGAACAAGTTTTGGACTATTAGGACTTTGTAAACTTCCATGGAACGATGTGATACCAGAAGATAACAGAGAATTCGCAGAAGGAAAAATAAGAAAAGATGGAGCATTTGTTCCTGACGATTTAGCAGATCCTGCGAAAATCCCTGAGCATGTTCTAAACTATGTAACCTATTATAACGCTGTCACTGGAAAGGATATAGACTCCATAGAATACATTAGAATGAGTGAAAGAGTTTACAATTTCCAGAGAGCATTGAATCTGATGCTTATTCCTGAGGGGGTAACTTATAGAGAAATGGATTGTATCCCTTATCGTGCAATGGGACCTGTTACACAAGAAGAATATCTGTCTCGAGAAGAAGAATATTATCTCAAACAATTGAAAGAGGAATTAGGAATTAATCCTGAAGGTATGAGTGTTAAAGAAAAGATGGATGCAATCAGAAAACATAGAGAAGCATCGTATGAAAAATTAAAGGATGCAGTTTATGAGAGACGAGGATGGACAAATAATGGAGTTCCAACACTCAAAAAGATGAAGGATTTGGGAATGGACTTTCCTGAAATTCAAGAACTTCTAGAAAAGCATCAGTAGCTACCAAACTCTCTTTTTTCTTTATTCTGTTTTGAACACAATTGCTGATATTTCAACTAGGAGAATGCTAAACATTAAATAGTTCGTTCGTATGTTTATTTGAACAAAGAGTTGTTCAGAAGATATAGTTTAGACAGTATCTAAACTCACAAAAAGGGGTTCAAAAGATGAGTTTGTTAGCTAATTTGTTTTCAAGAACAAAAACGGAAAAAAAAGCTAAGGTATTAATTTTAGGTCTAGCGGCAGCTGGAAAAACTACCTTAACAAAATATATTCGATATGGAGAATTTGTAGGTGACACTATTCCAACTATAGGACAAAATATAGACTCTATAGAATTCGAAGGATGGAAAATTACTACAATTGATGTTGCGGGGCAACAAGATTTCAGGTTCTTATGGGATACTCACTACCCAGGAACTTCTGCAGTAGTATTTGTTATTGATGCAGCTGATATCGAATCTTTGCCAGAAGCTCGTGATATTCTAAAATCACATGTATTTAACAATCCACAACTTGATGATGTACCAGTTCTAGTGATTGCTAACAAGCAAGATCTACCAGGTGCAGTTGAAGCTCCTTTACTTATACAATTACTTGGTTTGCATCTTGATATGTCTGAAAGAACTTTCGCAATCTTTGATGCAAGTATTCTATATGGTAGTGGTGTGATAGAAGCCTTTACTTGGGTAGTTAATCAGTTAGAAATCGCTGATAAATAGAAATCCATTAGCATTTTTCTCTTTAGACTTCCATTTATTTTTTTATTTCACATAATGTTTATGTATCACTCTAAGATAACTGTATCTTAAACGATTTTAGTGAAAATGGGTGAAAAAAATGAGTAAAAATAGATTTTATTTGAATTGTATGAATTTTCTAATTGTTCTGATACTTTGTACAAGTTTTTTCAACGCTAGTAATTCTATTCGTGCAATTCAAGAAGAAAATTCTTCAGGTTTTAATTTTGAATATAATGATTTTTCATCATGGAGATGGTCAAACTTAGAATTGGTTTCAGGTGAAAGTACAGGTACCTCTTCTGCTCCTTCCTTTGCTATAGATTCATATGATCAAGTTCACGTGGTATGGCAAGATATCTCAGAATTAGGAGGATCAGCTGAAGAAATATACTACAAATACAGAAGACCAGGTTTAGGTTGGAGTACTACTGAGGTTATATCAACAGAAGGTACTGGTTTTTGTACTCTTCCAGATATAGCAATTGACATCTATGATAACGTGCATGTTGTATGGCAGGATAAATCAGAATATCCAATTCCAGATGGTGAAGATTATGATATTTTTTATAAAATGTGGAATGCTACTATTTCTTCATGGACTACAACCAAAGTAATATCAGAGGAGAGTGACCAAAATTCCCAACAACCAACGATTATGATAGATTCTTTCCAGAATATACATGTTGTTTGGGAGGACTATTCGGATTATGATGGTTCTGGATTAAGCTGGGATATTTTTTATAAACGGTGGGGACCTCTATCGGGGTGGACATTAACAGAAGTAGTATCTCAAGAGAGTCTTGGATTTGCGTCAAATCCTTCTGCAGATGTTGATAAGAAAGGAAATGTTCATGTAACATGGAATGATGGCACCGATTACTTAGGTTCAGGAACTGATAATGATATCTTTTACAAATATTGGAACGTCGTTTCTCAATCATGGACAGTCGCTGAAGTAATCTCCCCTGAAAGCGATTTTGATTCCACTTATCCTGACATACAAGTTGATTCAGTAGGAAATCTACATGTAGTTTGGAGAGATATATCAGACTATCTTTGGGCAGATGCAGGTTATGATATCTTCTATAAGAGTTTCAAACAGGGATTTGGTTGGACAAATTCAGAAATTGTTTCCACAGAAACTACAGATGATTCTCATAATCCATATCTTGCAGTAAATGATTTAGGGCAAGTTTTCGTAGCATGGACGGATGAAACTGATTTTGGTTATAATGGAATTGATACAGACACTTTCTTCAAAATTAGAGATCCAGTACTTGAAGGATGGCATGGCTTTAAAATTCTTACTAAAACAAGCACTTCTGATTCTTATAGTCCACGACTAAAAATGGATATGTATGGTAATTTGCATATGGTTTGGTTTGATGGAACTGATCTTTTAAGTTCTGATTCTGATTTCGATCTTTTCTATAGTTCTTTCGGAGCTCTCCCAGTTTCTCTTGACTTGGCTATTATCAATCCAAATCCAACAGGAAGTGACATGATAAGTCTCAAATGGGAAGAACTATCTGATGCTTCAGAATACCACATTTATCGTTCAAGTGAATACATCTGGAAAACTAAAACGTTAACACCAATTGGAGCATCAGGTTCCGGGGAATATACAGATACACTTCCTTCAGATGGAACCTACTATTATGTTGTTGTTGCTGAGAATTTGTACGGTAATGGTTCAATCTCAGAATGCCGATCCATAACGTATGAAGTACCTTCTCTTTCTGAGATATTAATTCCTGTAGGGATTATACTTGGATTCTCGATGGTTATATTTGCAGTTCTGTTGATTAAGCGTAAGAAATGAAATTTCTCTTTCTTTTTTTTTCTAAAATTAATTGAGAACATATATTAATAGCTAAGACAAATTCCTAAACAAATCATATGAAGGTGGCATGTTCTGTTCAAGAAATCAAGTAAGATTACAAAATTGTGCATAGTTATATTCCTAAGTTCTTTTCTAATTTTTAGTATACCAAATACCAATAGTTCGTACGAAGATGTTAATAATCTCTTGTACAATTATAAACTTTCAAATAATCCAAGCTTAAAACAAATACCAATTTCTCTTATAGATCTGGAGGATTTCTGTAATAATTTGATTCTCAACCAACTTGACGAACGAGATATTGGAGGTATGAGTATCTCTGTAGTAAAAGATGGGAATCTATTTTTCACCAGAGGGTATGGATATAGAGATAGATGGCTTCTTGAACCGGTAGATCCCAATCATACTCTTTTTAGAATTGGTTCTATATCCAAAACATTCAATGCAATTGCAGTTCTACAATTAGTTGAAGATGGATTACTTGATTTAGATACTGATGTTAACGAATATCTCTCTGCTTTTCAAATTCCATCAACATATCCTGAACCTATAACATTAAGGCACTTACTTACACATTCAGCTGGTTTTGAAGAATCAGCATTTTCTTTAATTTTCGATACTCCATATTATCTTGATTCTTTAGAAGAGATCTTGAAAAATGGCATTCCTAATAGAGTGAGACCGCCAGGTATAGCAACAGCTTATTCAAATTATGGAACTACATTAGCAGGATATATAGTTGAACAAAAATCGGGAAAGGATTTTGCTCAATATGTTAAAGATGAAATATTCACTCCACTCGGAATGAATAAAAGTTCTTTTGAACAACCTCTCCCTTCTGGTTTAGATGATGCTATGTCTTATGGATTCGATGAAAATAAGGAGCCTGGATATTTTGAATATGTTTCTGTTGTTCCTGCAGGTGCAGGAAGTTCAACAGCTGTTGATATGTCTAAATTAATGTTAGCATTACTAAATAATGGAAGCTATAATGGTGAGAGAATACTCAAAAACGAAACCATGCAGATTATGCAAGAAGATCAATTTATTGCTCATCCTAATTTACCGGGTGTGAATCTAGGCTTGTATGAATTAGATATAAACAATCAACATATTTTATCTCATGGTGGCGATACAATCTTCTTTCACAGCTATATGTTCTTCTTTCCTGAAGAAGATTTAGGAGTTTTTGTTTCATATAATAGCGTTAACGGAGTGACTGCAACTAGAGAATTTTTCAGTACATTTGTAAATAGATATTTTCCATTTCCAGGACGGATTATTGAACCCATGCAAGATTACAAGAAAGGATTGAGAGATTTTTCTGGATTTTATGTACCTACAAGAAGATTCTATTCTGATATAGAACACATTAGAGAGATGGATTTTCTAGATACAGGTTTTGAAATAAGTATTTCGAGAGGAAATCTAGAACTCTCTATAGTAGGAGGAATAAAATTTGTTCAAATTGAACCTAATTATTTCGTTGAATCAACTGGACAGTATGACTTTAGACTAGCTTTTACTAATAACAGTGAAGGTGAAATTACTCACATTTACATGAATTTTTCACCAACA
>JAGLTB010000015.1 GCA_023270155.1 Candidatus Heimdallarchaeota archaeon
GTTATAGGAGCATATATTTTCATGTCGTTAATCTTTTGGAGCATAACTAGTTTTACAAATCGTAGGAAGAAAGAAGAAAAAGCTCCTGTTCTTCTAAGAGCAGCAAAGTGGACAGTTGCTGGAGTATTCACCCTTACAACTCTAATCTACTCTCTATTCCTAACATACTCTCTTTCAACTATACTTCTAGATACGGAACGACTTATGTACACTCATGGGTGGTTAGTAGCTTCTATTATAGATATAATTCTAATTGTAGGTCTGATAGTGTTCGCAGGGCTTTCATGGTTTGAAATAGGTAAAGTTGAAAACAAACCATATTGGTCTATTTGGGGAAAAATACACTACTCAATTATGGCTACATTATGTATTGTGTTTACTTGGAGTTTCGGTTATTGGAATCTTTTGGGAGTCTAAGATTTCCCTAAAATTTCTTTCTTTTTTCTTTCATAAAATTCCATCATATTCTCTTCAGATTCCTTATGGTATACACCTAAATCTATCAATTTCTGTTTAAGGAAAGTTTCGAAATAGAGATTTACTACATCCATAGCTCTGAATAGCTCTTTCCGTGTTATCTCCTTTACAAGAGTTTGTTCAAATAATTCCAGTCTCTTTTTATCTAACTTATTCTCCAACCTTCTGAAATTTTCTTGCTTCCTTTGAGCAAGAACATCTTCAAACATGACAAGATTTTTTCGATACCAATCAATACAATCCTGACCATCCCATAATTCTCCTCTACCAAATTTTGTAACTGTGTAACTAAATCCCATAAAATGGTGTTTGATTCTATTTTTCAGAAACTCAAGATCAATCTCCCATTCAAGTTTCTCACTATCCTCAACCATCTTCTTGAGCAATCCATGAGGATCAAAGAGAATTTCTATAAATGCCCTATCTGGTCGAGTTTTGAGTGGAAGTTTGCTATAAGAGTAATCAACTTTAATTTCCTCCTTATCATAACATACAACAAGCATCTCGTCACTTACTGGTGGAATTGCTGCACTTTTTAGCTTACTAACTTGTTCTGCTATCTTATATCTGTCATCCAGCAGACTCTTCTGATCTTTCTCTTCACAAATAATAGAGAGGTCAACATCTGAATATTCATCAGCACTAGATGAACCGCTTAAATAGAGTGCTTGAACTCTAGAATCCTTGCTCAAGATTTCACAAGCTCTATTAACAAGAGATTGGTGTTCTGGAAGGTGCTGGAATTTCTTAGTTTGAAACATAAAAAACAGCTAGAAAAACATCTATAATAAGATTTCATTTACATAATCTTTCAGTAAGAAAAATTCTAATTCATGTCCATAATTAAGAGACGTAATATTTAATATCTCATTCGATAAAATAAAAATGGGGATACTAATGGAAAAAGAGATCTTTTACCTACCTGTTGATATTCTTCACTATTTTATGATAGATGTTTTCAGAGGTTTAGGTTATCCTGAAGAACAAGCTCAAGTAAGCGCAGATGTTTTAATAGAATCTGACATAAGAGGAATTCCTTCTCATGGTGTACAACGACTGAAATACTATTATGATAGAGTCAAAAGTGGTCAACACCTCATTAGAGATTTCGAGATAATCAAAAATCAAGAAGCAACTGCTGTGATAGATGGACACCATGGTAATGGTCATTATATTTCTAAAAATGCAATGCAAATGGCAATTGTTAAAGCTAGGAAGTTTGGTTTAGGAATGGTTGTTGTTAGAAACAGTACTCATTATGGGATTGCAGGTTACTATGCTCTCATGGCAACTGATGAAGGGTGTATTGGGATTACTGGAACAAATGCACGTCCTGCTGTAGCACCTACTTTTGGCGTTGAACCAATGTTCGGAACAAATCCTCTAACATTCGGTTTACCTACCAATGAAGATTTTCCATTCATTTTAGATTGTGCAACATCGATAATTCAAAGAGGAAAAGTGGAAATAGCTGCAAGAGAAAAGAAACCACTACCTAAAGGAACCGTTGTTGATAGAAAAACAGGAAAATCTAGAACAGATGCTGCTCAATTACTTCTCGATTTTGTTGACAAGAAAGCTGCACTATTACCTCTTGGAGGAATCGGAGAAGAACTTTCTGGACATAAAGGATATGGCTATGCCACAGTTGTTGAAATACTTTCAGCAGCGCTGCAAGAAGGGAGTTTTCTAAAAGATCTTGCTGGTCTGGACATGCTTGGAAACAAGATTCATTTCAATGTAGGGCATTTCTTTATTGCTATAGACCCCGAATTCTTTATGGGACTTGAAACATTCAAGAACATTGCTACAGCTATATGTGTTGGTCTAAGAGAATCAGATAAAGCTCCAGGAGAAAGTAGAATCTATACTGCAGGAGAAAAAGAATTTGAAGCAGAAAAAATAGTAAGGGAAAAAGGTGTCCCTTTAAATAGAAGCATACAAAATGATTTAATTTTTTTACGAAACGAGTTAAAATTAACTGAATATGCCTTTGAGTTTGAATGAGTTTTCAGCTTTCTTTATAAATATTCATTAAAATCTCTTACAAGTGATTTATTATGTCCATAACATTTGGTCTCTTTAATGAACCTTCTTTAGGTTATGATTATTCAACTATCGAAAAATATGCATTAGAAGCAGAAAAGCATGACTATAATTCTTATTGGGTTTCTGATCATTTGCTTTTCTCCCGAAAATTTCCATATAGAAATTGTTTGGATTCATGGACCATTCTTGCTGCTTTAGCTACAAAAACAAAAAAAATAAAACTCGGTACTCTTGTTACTTGCAATTCCTTTAGATATCCGTCCATTTTAGCAAAGCAAGCTTCATCTATTGATATGATCTCAAATGGACGTTTGTTTTTTGGTTATGGCGCTGGATGGAACAAAGAAGAGTATGAATCTTATGGTATTCCTTTTCCATCTGGTTTAAAGAGACTTAAGCAAATGGAAGAAGCCATTCAATTGATTAAGCTTCTTTGGACTGAAGAAAAAGTGACTTTTAAGGGTGAATTCTATCAGCTAAAAGATTGTGTTTTCGCTCCTAAGCCGATTCAAAACCCTCATCCTCCTATATTAATTGGAGGTGATGGACCTAAAATAACACTCAAATTAGTAGCAAAATATGCTGATTATTGTAATTTATTTCATAATAAGAATCTTGAATGGAAAATAGATGCATTAAAACAGCATTGTAAAGATGTTGGAAGAGACTATGATAATTTAGGAAAGAGTCTTTTTGCAGGATGGCCAGGTATAGTTTTCACAGATTCTGAAGAAGAAAAAGAAGATTTCTACAAAAGACGATCTAAATATATCGGTGTAGAATATAAAATTGTAAAATCCTGGTATGAACTTGAAGCTCCAGGTTCATGGATAGGATTTCCTGAAGAAATTAGAGAAAGATTTGAATATCTTATATCATTAGGTCTTGATTATTTTCAAGTACAGTTCCATCCTGCTGATGATCTAAAAGAGAAAAGAATATTGGAATCTGTTCAGATTTTCAAAGAAAAAGTAGCTAATAAATTATGAAACAAATAGGATTAAGAAATCTAGAGAGAGAACTTCAATCATGAATTATCTCTTCTGGAGGGACAAAAGGAAAGACTCTTTTTACCAAATCAGAAGCATCTTGAAAGATGCCAACAGCTCCATCAAATTCATCTATCGCAGGTTTGTATTTTAGATAAAATCTCTCTGTGAAATGTTTTGCAGCAGTCTGCAAAATTAATGAATCGCTATCACACACGATCAAAGTAGTTAAATTCCTTTCTTGATTCTCAACAATGAGGAGTTTTTTGTCTCTAAAACTTACCTTACGTAGATCAGTTCTTGCCCCTGTAGTTTCAGCAATTAAGGACCTCAAAGCTGTTATGATTCCAGAAAAAAGAACATCATGACTAAGTTCGGGTTCATCTTTACCAATTCGGACAGAATAGAGTAATAGACCAGCTTCATTAAAAATAAGTATTTTATTGATTTTCGCGGGAAGAAGATAAACGTAAAATGGATTAGCAATAAAAGCGATAGCTAAAATACCAAAGGTTATGCTGAAAGGAATAGCTCCATAAAACTGTAGATTTTCATTAATTTGAATAGTCCATCTTTCAAAGATTTTAAGTGTAGCAAAAAAGAAACCAATACCAAAAGCTACTGCCATTGCTAAACTTATTCTTCTGAGTTTACGATATTCTACTTTTCTGATGTCTTGGATGAAAATATATAGAGCTTCAGCAAGAACAAAAGCTTGAAGGATATTGAGAATTATGCGAGAACTTCTATATTCAGCAGGTAAAGAGGATTCTAAACCAAATGATAATTCAATAAAATAGACAGCTAAATATCCACCGAGTAGAACTGATGCAAAACCAAGTAGAATCGTACTGGGTTTTTCACTTCTAATAAACTCCAGATAAAGGAATAAGCCGAATAGAGCTATACCCGATGGTATCATATGTATTTCTTGAATCGTACTACTGCTGTTGATTTTTCCGTTCTGTGTTGGGAAAAATATAGCGATTTCTATCAATGATTGTAAAACTATAAAGGAGAATAATGTAATGAACCAAGTAAAACCAGTTATTCGATCCTTTAGCCTTCTATACAAGAAATAAACTAAAATGATTAGAATAATCACCAATTGACC
>JAGLTB010000016.1 GCA_023270155.1 Candidatus Heimdallarchaeota archaeon
AATCATATGCCATAGTTTTGATTGGAGAGAAAACAGAAAATACTAGGAAAAAAGCGACAATTATTCCAAAAGTAATTACTTTTTGATTTCTTTTCATTTAAATCAAAAAAACATATTCGATTTTGAATACAAAAGACTTGTGTAATTGGTAATCAGGAAAGTGCTAAATGTCAACCCATTGTATGCACATATTTGGGTCTTATTTTCACTAATAATCTAGTTTCTCCGCTATAGAATGGATACTCCGATTTTCCTAAGTATTTCATTGCTAATTTATCTATATGATCTCTTGCCCCTTCTTCTGTTACCTCTATGACATCACCTTGAATTCCAATATATCTATAAGATTTCTCTTGATCTTGTATGCTCAAAGCAACATAAGAACCAATTTTCATATTTCGAGATTTCTTTCTCCCTAACGCTGTATTAACAATCACTTCGTTTCTATTTTTATCGTAATCTATCCAAACAGGGGTGACTTGTGGAGAACCATCAGGATTAACTGTAGCTACATGAGCGAAATTAGGATTGATCAGTAAATCTTCATATTCTTCTGGTATGATCATTTTTATCAATTGTAATAAGATTGAAGCTCTAATAAAAGTAATTTAAAGACAAATTTTGTTTATTTTTTATTTTTATAATTGAAGAGGTCCACATTTTCCATTTTTCGCAAATTGGACCGGAAACGGTAAATTTTCCTTTTTAATTGTTCTTCATCTTCTTCTACAATTTCCTCAACATATTTCCAGATGTTTTGTTTTTCCTCTTTTTTCTTGAAATAAATTGGAAGGAGAGAGGCTATGACAACAACAGCTGACTTTGTCACTTCAAGTTTAGGAATGGCTCTTGAGTGAATTAGATCATAGCCTGCTACTTCTACCTCACTTAGTTGACTCTTATATTGAGGATAAACAGACATCATATTACTTATGATTTGACAGTAACTGTCTTTTAGTTTCAGAGTATAACCGATTTTTCTGATCTTTGTTATATATTCAGATTGAATTAGTTCAATTTGGATCTTTTTCATGTTATTATAACTGAAAGATTTTCCGTTACTCAAACCTTTCATATTTTTTCTGAGAAGTTCAAAATGGGAGATATTGATATTTTCATATATTAAAGATAGAACATTATCCAGAATAGCAAGAAAGATAGTTACGATTTGATTTCTTGTAAAATGCTTGTTGCGATTTAGTTTATCTGTTATAAGTATTAATTGAATACTCTCAAATTGAGTAACGGCTTGAATTAAAATCTCCTTAGGAATATGGTCTTGTAGAATGGTAATTATCTCATCTATATATCCTTGAACACGTTCTTCCATTCTTTCCAAGGAACCAATGAATTGGGATTGATCTTTTAATTCAGAGTCTACAAGAGAAGAGATTATACCGTCCTTTATATCATCAAAATCATCTCTAGTGACTTCACTCATGCCATATCCTCAAATCAATATCCGTAATTTGGTTTAAATAGGAGAGAAAAAAATGAGAAATAATTTCTTCAATAAATAAAAATAATTAGAAAAAAAAGAAAAGTATGTTAAAGCAATCCAACTTTTTTATTGAAAGCATCAATTAATTCATCGATTGGTTGTATCAATGATTGGATTGATTTCCAGTAATTAGGATCATACCATTGTCTATTTAATTCATCCAAATCCTTCCCTTGTTGTTCAATCCAAGTGAAATATTTCAGATTATGGATTCTTTTCCTTCCGTAGTAATCCAGTTCAAGCATATTGTCTATTTTTTGGCCTTGAAGATTAGTATGGAAATCCTTTATTGCATCATCACGTTTGTAAGAACCAAACTCAGAATTCATTTCCTTCAACCTGGATTGATATAGTTCCATTGAATCTGTAAATACTGTCAAGATAACGTCACTACTTGTTAACTCATAATATTTCGCGAATTTAATTGCCATGAGTAAATTGGCTATACTCGAAATCCCTAAAAGCGGTAATTTGTCTACAATGTGCTCTGAAACACCAGTTTCTTTTAGATACAATTGACCTTCTTTTTCATTAAATAATCGCATGATTCTTTTTGTATCATTGTCATCAATTGCTATAACCATATCAGTGTTCTTCACATTGTGGATCCATGGAATATGTTTATCACCAATTCCTTCAATTCCATGGGCTCCATACCCATCTACTAGCATAGTTGGACACTGCAAAGCTTCCCCTGCAGCAATTTTCATTGAAGGGTATTTTTCTTTCAGATAATCCCCACAGCCTATAGTTCCTGCTGAGCCAGTAGTTAACGTAACCCCTCTGAATTTACCACTTTGAAGCTCTTTTTCCAGCACTTCTTCCATAGCATGACCTGTTATATCATAATGCCATAGGTAATTACCAAATTCATCAAATTGGTTGAAAACAGAAATATTATCTCTTGTTTTCCTGAGTTCCCAAACCTTATCAAAGATCTCTTTAACGTTGCTTTCACTACCAGGGGTTTTGATAATCTCTCCTGCTACTGTATTCAACCAATCAAACCTCTCTTGAGACATTTCTTCAGGAAGAATAGCTATTGATTCACATGCAAGGAGCGCTGAATCATATGCTCCGCCTCTACAATAATTGCCAGTGCTAGGCCAAACTGCTTTGTGAACTGAGGGATTGAATTGTCCAGTTATTAATCTTGGAACCAAACATCCAAAAGATGCACCTACTTTATGAGCACCTGTTGGAAAATATTTCCCTACTAGACCTATGATTCTTGCTTCAACACCTGTCAACTCTGAAGGTAATTCTATATAATTAACGTCACCAAATATCCCACCTTTCGATTTAGGTTCATTTTTCCAAGTGATTCTAAAAAGATTTCTTGGATGAACATCCCAGAGCCCTATTTGAGTAAGTTCCTCACTAATTTGTGTTGGTATTAAACTTGGGTTCCTTTGCTGCGCAAATGTAGGTATGATTATATTTCTTTCTTGTGCCCTTTTTACAGCTTCTTTCATCCCATCATCATTTTTTGTTAGATCTATCATTACTATACTGCCAGATTTATACATCTTTAATTTTTCGAAAAAGCTTTGAATATAAAAAAATCCACAAACTTGAAGATTTAAGTAAATTCAAAAATCTTTTATCATAGTTCTTTTTTCTACCCTCTATCAAGTTAATCGATTACAACAATATTATTCATTGAAATTAGGTTAAAGATATGACAACTCAAGATTTAGAGAAAACAAAAGAGGATTTAGTTGTTAAATATAAAGAAACAACTCCTTTATCAAAGAAGCATTTCGAAGAAGCAAAGAGATGGCTTCCAGGAGGAGGAACAAGAAATGTAGCACATTTTTACCCCTATCCTTTCTTCGTAACTAAAGGGAAAGGTTGCTATCTTTATGATTTTGATGGCAATGAATACATTGATTGTCTAAATAGTATGACTGTAAATATTCATGGTCATGCACATCCTAAAATTGTGGAAAAAATGCAACAACAGGCAAGTGAAGGTACTGCACATGCAGCACCTATGGAAGTTCAACATCAACTTGCAAAGATAATATGTGAAAGAACACCTTCAATTGAATTACTGAGGTTTTGCAACTCTGGGACAGAAGCTACTATGTTTGCCATTAGAGCTGCAAGGAAATATACTGGTAAAGATAAAATCATAAAAACAGAAGGTGGTTATCATGGTTCTCATGATTATGTTGAAGTTAACATTACACCTAATTTAACTGCGAGTGGATTACCAATTGCAACAGTGGAAAAAGGTGTACCAGAAACAATATTGAAAGATGTATTTATTGTACCTTTCAATAATCTAGCAGCTGCTGAGGAAATTATGAAAAA
>JAGLTB010000017.1 GCA_023270155.1 Candidatus Heimdallarchaeota archaeon
CTAACTACAAAGTATAACATCTTGCTAATTTTTGATGAAGTTATCACTTTTCGCATATCAACCGGAGGAATGCAAAAATATTATGGAGTGATACCTGACTTAACTGCACTTGGAAAGACAATTGGAGGAGGTTTACCAGTAGGTGCTTTTGGTGGAAAACACGAGATTATTGATCAGTTTAATCCTACAAAGAAGGAATTCATAACTCATTCAGGAACATTCAGTGGAAATGCTATGACTATGATTGCTGGGAAAATAACTATGGAGTTGTATGATGAAAAAGCTGTTGAGAGATTAAGTAAGCTGGGTGATCAACTAAGAGAAGGATTACGAAACGTGCTAAAGGAATTAAATATCAAGGGTCAAGTAAGTGGATTGCAATCACTTGTATATGTATATCTGTTTGATGATCCTGTTGTAGATGGGAGACAAACAGTCTTTAATCTAATACCCACTCTAGAATTGTCAAAGTATTTGACATTAGCATTAGCTATAAATGGGATTTATGCAGTATCTAGAGGAGTGACAGCATTCATTCTTTCAACACCTATGGATGAAGCAGTTGTAGACGAAATAGTAAAACGATACAAAAAAGCAATGGAAATGATACTACCCTTATACAACCAAATCAAGAATTACGAAGGTTTTGCATCCATAATCTTTGCTATGCTGAAATCGCTTAATGTAAATCCAGAGTTTCAGAAGTATAAAGGAGATAGATATAAGCTACTTATTGTTGCAAAAGAAGATTCAAATGCCATAGTATTGGATATTGGAGACGGTAAAATAGAATTCAAACAAATTGAAAATTCAAAAAGCAATGTTAAAAAAGTAAAGAAAGAATGTGATGGATCAATTATCACTAGTAGACCTACTTTCATGGGTTTAGGTTTAGGGAAAATAAACCCTATTGTAGCTATTTTAACAGGAAAATTGAGAATCAAAGGATTGAAGTACATTTTTAAGTTTACTAAATATTTCAAGTTACTTAGATAATCTTCGTTTTTCAAAATAGTGATTAAGAACCAATATTTATTTACTTGTTTCTTCTTTTATTTCCATCATGGTTAGCTTGCGTGCAAGAATATTCCTTGGTATCATGAGATTAATGTCGATGAAAGACGAAGGTTTATTGAATGTAGAACAAAATAGAGAGAATCTAGAGAAACGAGTCTTCTTATTTCGAAAACCAAAAAACGTAGAAGTCGAACAAATATCAATCAGAGGAATTCCTTGTGAATGGTTGATTCCTCCTTTGAGTGATAAAGATTGCGTAATTATATATCTACATGGTGGATCTTACATTGCTGGTTCCCCTAATACTCATCGTAGCATAGCAGCTCGCATTGGTAAAGCTTCAAAGATACCAGTTTTATTCATAGATTATAGTCTTGCTCCAGAAAATCCGTTTCCAGCAGCTTTAGAAGATGTAATCAAGGTATATACATGGTTGTTGGAACAAAATAAAAAGTCAAATAAAATAATCATTGCTGGAGATTCTGCTGGGGGAGGATTAACCTTAGCAACTTTAATCAAACTGCGTGATGAAAATATGGTTCTTCCCGCTGCAGCTGTATGTTTGTCACCATGGACAGATTTAGCTTTAACAGGTGATTCTGTTAAGACAAAAGCAAAAGAAGAAGTAATGGTTACAAAAAGCGAACTTCAACAATCTGTGAAACTATATCTAAAAGAAGCAGATAGCAAGAATCCATTAGCATCTCCACTTTATGCAGATCTAAAGGGTTTACCTCCTCTATTGCTTCAAACAGGTACAAAAGAGATTATTCTTGATGATACAACTCGTTTTGCCAAGAAAGCAATAGAAGCAGATGTAGATGTAACGGCAGATATTTGGCCTGGGATGTGGCATGTTTTTCAGATATTTGGGAATCTCATGCCAGAAAGTAAGAAAGCAATAGAAAAAATAGGTGAATTTATACAAAAAAGATTATTTTAGAATCCCTACACGAACATTATTAAATCTGGTAGGTGCGATTCCGTGCCCTACATAAGCTGCTTGTCCAGGTTCCCCTTTACCACAATTTGGTGTTCCGAAAATTTTCCAGTGTTTTTTATTACATATTCCACTTACATTTCCCCAGAATTCTGGTGTTATTCCTTCATAGGTTGGATTCTTTATCATTTCAGTCATTTCTCCATTTTCTATTTTCCAACCTATTTCAGTGCCAAATTGGAAGTTCATTCTTATATCGTCTATACTCCAACTTCTATTAGTTTCCAAGAAATATCCTTCTTTTGTATCGCTAATTAGCTCATCGAATTCCCAATCCCCAGGTTCTAGATTAACGTTAGTCATTCTTACGATAGGTATTCTATCATATCCCATTGATCTCGCAGCACCAGAACTTCTATCCAATCCTATTGTTTTTGCAGTCTCCCTTGAGGACATAAAACCAGTAAAAACACCTTTATCGACCATGATATTTCTCTGAGCTTTAACACCTTCATGATCATAGAAGAAAGTACCTAATCCTCCTGAAACTGTAGCATCAGCAACTATTGTTACTAATTCATTCCCATATTTGTAATTGGAACCTAACAAATCTGTTGTTAAGAAACTTGTTCCCGCATAAGCAGCTTCATACCCTAAAGCTCTGTCCAATTCAGTTGGATGACCACAGCTTTCATGAACCTGTAGTGCTAATTGAGAGTGACCCAGTATTATGGTAGCTTCTTCCATTGGCATTTTTTGTGCGGAAAGAAGATTAATTGCTTCTTTAGCAGTTTGCTCTGCAATTTCTATCAATTTCAGATTCTCAAAATACTCATATCCTTCTGTGTGAAAATCCCCTCTGAAACTTGCAGGTAAACTGCGGGTTTGTACCTCTCCACCTTCAACTGCTGTTGCAGATACTCCTCCTCCACACCATAGAATAATTTGATCAATTTTTGATCCTTCAGTAGTATACAATATCATATGATCTTTTCTACTAACAAAATGGCTAGTAGCTACTTTGATTCTATCTGCATATTCACGTATTATTTTAGCACTTTGCTGGAGGACATCCATTTTTTCAGCTAACTCTATTTTAAAAGGATCTTTCTTAATAGGAGTCATTTTTTTATCTTCATATACAGGTTCATCAGCCAGTTCAATATCAAACTTCTTAACCATAGAAGAAGCCTTCGCAATCTTCACTGCTTGTTCCGTTAATTCAGTAACACTATCTCTTGTTAACTCATTTGTACTGGCGAATCCCCAACTTTTATTTACTAAGCACCTAATCCCTATACCTCGTTTATCGATATTACTTAGCTGTTCCAAAGCTTCATTTTTGTAAGATATATTTTGCATTCTTGTATCCATATATTTTACATCAGCATACTCTACTCCCTTTTTCTCACAACACTTAATTCCGTAAGCTACAAGGTCTTCTAAATTACTGGAACTTTCTTGCATACACTCAATTTTAATGTATTTGTTAAAAACTTTATTCTTGAAAAAAGAAGTTAGTCGTTTTCCAGGGAACGTAAAACATCACTTAATTCTTCTAATTCCTCAATTCCTCTTTTCCTACTGAATAGTCCTCTTATCTTAATAGTTTCACCAACATCAAGTTCCTTATTTTGAGAGAGTAGAACTAAACCAATCTTTGCAGAACTGATTTCTTCTGAATAGTAGTTACCTTTAACCATATGATAAAAAGGTTCAATCATTGCTTCAAGGATTTCTAGAGAGGAAATAATTTCATTCATTAAAATCGTTGGGGAAGTATAGAGTGAATTGAAAGCATGCTTTTCTTCAAGTTTTCCAATAATTTTAGCTAATTCAAGTAGTTCTCTTTCTAATTTGGATTCTTTTCT